>NZ_CEXZHP010000005.1:0-24699 GCF_982775275.1 Nitrosophilus sp. | reverse complement strand
GCTTAAATAAATTAAAATTCTTCGAGGTAAGTCCTCGAAGAAATTTTAAGGATTTTATACTCAATACTCTTTAGAATAGGCTTTTTCACCGTGGATTACTTCATCAAGTCCTTCAATCTCATCATCTTTGCTAACTCTTAATCCCACCAATTTATCAACTATTTTAAAAATTATAATCGTTAAAACAACCGAATAAATACCAACAGCAAACAATCCTATCATCTGGCTATTTAATTGAGAAAAACCCCCTCCAAAAAAGAGACCTTTAACTTCTCCAATTTCGGGTTTTGCCAAAATAGCAAGCATTATAGATCCAACTATTCCACCAACTCCGTGAACTCCAAAAACGTCTAAGCTATCGTCATATTTAAATCTATTTTTTAGATATACCACAGCCCAAAAACAGACTAAAGATCCAATAATCCCTATTATCATCGCACCAAAAATATCCACAAAACCAGAAGCTGGAGTAATAGTTGCAAGTCCGGCGATAAATCCTGTAAAAAGACCGAGCGAAGTTGGCTTTTTAAACTTTTTCCACTCCAAAAACATCCATAAAGCGCCGGCTACAAAGGCTGCAACAGTTGTTGAAAAAGCCGCACTTATTGCCTGAGCGTTCATTCCAAGAGCGCTTCCCCCGTTAAATCCAAACCATCCAAACCACAAAAGACCGGTTCCTATGGCAACAAGGGGTAAAGATGAAGGCAACATAACGGCCTCTTTTCTTTTACCAAGTATTATGGCTCCTACCAAAGCTGAAAGACCTGAAGTCTCATGAACAACCAATCCTCCGGCAAAATCAAGGGTTCCTATATCACTTAACCAGCCGCCTCCCCATATCCAGTGGGCAACTGGAAAATATACAAGCGTAGCCCAAATAATAGTTATCAATATCCATGCGGAAAATTTCAATCTCTCAATAAACGCACCCGCCATCAAAGCAACGGTAATCGCCGCAAAAGTCATCTGAAAAAATATAAAAAGATAATGATATAGATTTTCAGCAGCGGGTGCTGGATCTGTTGGGTTTATTCCTTTTAAAAACAGATATTTTAAATTTCCTATAAAACCTCCTACACTATCCCCAAAAGTCAACGAATATCCATAAATTAGCCAAATAAAACTAACAGAACAAAACGCGATGGAAACCATCATAATAGTATTTAAAATACTTCTATTTCTTGTTAGACCTCCGTAAAATATTGCAAGAGCTGGCATAGTCATAAGCAGAACAAAAGCAGTAGAGACAAGTATCCAAACATTATCGGCAGATACAATTTTTTCCATATACCGTCCTTTTGATGAATTTTTGTAATTTTATCAAAAGGACGGAGATAAGTGTGATTAAAATTTAATCAATATAAATATTTTTTTAAAAATTTTGAATAAAAATTATACAATCAAAGAGCCTCTTCGTCTGTCTCTCCCGTTCTTATTCTTACAACTTTTTCGATATCTGTAACAAATATTTTACCGTCACCTATCTTTCCGGTTCTTGCGTTTTCGATAATTTTTTCTATTACGTTATCTACTTCTTCGGCCGGCACTACCACTTCTATCTTAATTTTTGGCAAAAAATCAACCGCATACTCCGCACCTCTGTATAATTCGCTATGACCTTGCTGTCTACCGTAACCTTTTACTTCCGTTACTGTCATTCCCGTTATTCCAAGCTCAGCCAACCCCTCTTTTACATCTTCAAGTTTAAAAGGTTTTATAATCGCTTCTATTTTTTTCATGTCTTCTCCTTTTTTCTTATGGATAAGGAAGAAAGAGATTTTCCTCCCTTCAACCTTTCTTAAAATAATACCAAATTATAGATTAAATCCTCTTTCGCCGTGAACCGCTTCATCAAGACCTACAGTTTCGGTCTCTTCATCCACTCTCGCCCCTCCGGTTAACAGGCTTGATACGAAATATACGATCGCGGTAGCTATCGCGGTATAGATCATCGTAACAACAACAGATTCAAGCTGAACAACCATTTGAGCGGCTCTATCGCCATGATCCTTAAGAGGGCTTCCATCCCAAGCAAGATTTTCAAGGGCAAATATCCCGGTTGCTATCGCACCCCATAGTCCTGCTAAAAAGTGGACTCCAAAAGCATCTAAACTATCATCATATTTTAGTTTTTTCTTAAGCCAAACAACGCCAAAAAATCCAAAAACGCTACCACCCATTCCTATGATCAAAGCTCCAAAAACATCAACAAAGCCGGCAGCCGGAGTTATTGCTACAAGACCGGCAACCGCACCCGTAGCCGCACCAAGAAGGGTAGGCTTTTTATATTTTGTCCACTCAATAACGATCCATGTTAAAGCACCAATAGCAGCGGCAAAGTTTGTCATCAAAAGCGCGCTTCCCGCGACGCCATCTGCAGCAAATTCGCTTCCCGCGTTAAATCCAAACCATCCAAACCATAAAAGCGCCGCACCAAGAGCCGTTAAAATTATGCTTGAAGGTTTCATAGGCTCTTTTGGATAATTTTTTCTTTTTCCAAGCATTAAAGCCATAATCAATCCTGCCAAACCACCGTTCATATGAACAACCGTTCCTCCGGCAAAATCCAAAGCGCCATCATTATATAAAAATCCTCCTCCCCAAACCATATGAGTTATGGGAACATATACAAAAGTTACCCAAAGAACGCTAAAGATCAGCCATGTGGAAAATTTTAGCCTCTCAATAACCGAACCGCTTGCTATTGCCACTGTTATAGCAGCAAAAGTTCCCTGAAAAGCGATAAAAACAAATTCCGGATAAGTTCCGCTTAAACTATCTGAATTTACTCCTTTTAAAAATATTTTACTCAAATCCCCAATAACCGCTCCATCACCGCTAAAAGCCAAAGAGTATCCCCAAAGAACCCAAACGATAGAACCAATAACGTAAGCTATAAAAACCATCATATATGTGTTTAATATATTTTTAGCTCTTGTCATACCGCCGTAAAATAGCGCAAGACCCGCTGGAGTCATTAGCATAACAAAAGCGGTCGCCACGATCATCCACGCCGTGTCCCCGCTATTTAGTTTATCTTCGGCTAAAAGCATCGAGGGTAAAAACGCCAAAAGCGAAAATTTCAACTTCTTCATCACTTCTCCTTTTTTATTTTGTCACAAAAATTTTATCAACTATTTCACTCTTTTTATTCTTTTTTGTGATTAAAAAATAATCATTTTTATTCCTATCAATATAAACATTCTCAAAATTTACCAAATCTCCCTCGATATAGATATGATTTTTACTCAGTTTGCGATTTAATCCTTTGAAAAATTACATTATATCTTTTCCAAAACTCTATGCTCTTAGATAAACCATATAGAATCTTTTTAAACTTTTCTTTTTAAAAATATTTTCTTGATTATTTTTTAATCAAGTTATTGTCTAATTTTTGCATATATATATTATAGAATTTCAAAAACTCATAAAGGAGAATTTTATGAAAATAGCGCAATTAAAATCGGCCGGACACTTCCCAACGTTAATAGCCGCTTTTTTATATTTTGATTTTAGTTTTATGGTTTGGACGATGCTTGGTCCTTTGGCTAGCGAAATTGGAGAGTCTTTGGCAAAAAACGGAATTTTTTTGGATCCGAACCAAAAAGCTACACTATTGGCTATTCCTATACTTGGCGGTGCGCTACTTAGAATAGTTCTTGGCTTTTTGGTTGATAATATGGGAGCCAAAAAAACTGCGATCATCTCACAGACGATTGTGATTTTAGCTCTATTTTATACATATTTTAAAGGGGAAAACATAACATATTACGAGCTTCTTGCAGTAGCCTTAGCTCTTGGATTTGCCGGGGCAAGTTTTGCTGTTGCTCTCCCGCAAGCGGGACAGTGGTATCCTCCAAGACTGCAAGGTGTCGTTTTGGGACTTGCTGGAGCAGGAAACATAGGAGTAGTAATCGACTTTTTATTTGCTCCAAAAATCGCCGAGATATGGGGATGGCCAGCGGTTTTTTTGGTAGGAGCGATATTATCCACCTTAATCTTAATCATATATATTATAATGGCAAAGGATGCACCCTCTAATATATACACTCCAAGAAAAAAAGGAGTAAAAGATTATATAAAGCTATTACAAGATAAGGATACATGGTGGTTTAGTCTATTTTATGCGGTAAGTTTTGGAGGATTTGTCGGATTTGCAAACTATATGAAAGTATATTTAATGAACGTTTACGAGCCGCAAATGAGCGAGATAGGACTACAACTTTTAAATGAATCAAATGTTAAAGTAATAGCCGGATATTTTGGAGCTTTATGTATATTTGCCGGAGCAATGCTAAGACCGGTTGGAGGAGCACTTGCAGATAGATTGGGAGGGGTTAAAAGTCTTTATATTTTTTATTCGATAGTTGCCATCTTTGCCCTTTTAAACGCTACGTTGATTAAAGATTTTTATGGAGCGATAGGGGCTTTATTTATAATTATGGCCTTTTTGGGTATGGCAAACGGCGCGGTGTTTCAACTGGTTCCTCAAAGATTTGGAAAAGATATGGGGATAATGACCGGGATAGTAGGATGTGCGGGAGGTCTTGGGGGAACCATTTTAGTCAAAACCTTGGGATGGAGTAAGGCTACTTTTGATAGTTATGGAGTAGGCTTTTTAATTTTCTCTTTAATAGTAGCAACGGCGATAGCTGGAATTAGCATGGTAAAAACAAGATGGAGAACCACTTGGGGAGTTAGCGCAGGAGGTAGAATATAATGCAAAATTATAAAATCAGCGCTTTTGGACTTGCGAAAAAAGATGAACTTGTTTCTCAAGACTCTTTTGGTGTTAGAGTGTTTGAAGATTTGGTAATTGGCGTCGTATGTGACGGCGTAGGAAGCGCAAAAGAGGCTAAAAACGCCTCAAAAAGAGTGGTTGATTATATGATAAGTTCCTTTAAACAGGCTCCAAAAAGCTGGGATATACAAAAAAGCATAAAAATTTTTATAAATAATATCAACTCCATTTTATATAAAGAGGGAATAAAAGAGTATAACTCCCCCGAATTTGTTACTACTTTGAGTTTGGTAATAATACAGGGCAATAGACTCTATGGAGCAAACGTTGGAGATAGTCCTATATATCTGTTAAGAGAGGATAATCTATCAAAACTCTCTTTTGATCACACTTTGGAAAAATCTCATATTTTAACGCAAGCTATAGGGCTTGATAAGGAGATTGAGCCTTATATTTTCGAAAATTTTATCAAAGAAAAAGATACTATTTTACTCTGTAGCGACGGATTGAGTGAGGTTTTGGAAGAAAAAGAGATCAAAAATAGACTAAAATACGACGCAAGCTCCATAGTCAAATATGCCTGCAATAAAGTAAAAGATTATCTTTTGGATGATGCAAGCGCGGTAGTAATCAAAATAGAGTCTATTGATAAGAAAAATATATTGAAAAAATTGGATCTTAAAATTCCAAAATCGCTAAAAAAAGAGCAAATTATCGACGGATACAAACTAATAAAACCTTTATCAAAAAACAAAAGAACATGGTTGGTTTATAAAAAAGATAGATATTATGTTATGAAATTCCCCCCAATTGAGGCTATTTTTGATCAAGAGTTGCTTGATCTTTTTATAAAAGAGGCGTGGAACGCTTCAAGATTGAAAGCAGGTTTTTTTCCAAAGGCGGTAATTCCAAAAAATAGAAGTTTTAGATACTACATAATGGAATATATTGAAGGCAAAAACCTAAAAGAGGCTATTAAAAAAAGAGCTTTAAAAATCGAGGAGGCGATAAGTTTGGCGAAATTTTTAATAAAATCTTCAAAATATCTACTAAAATATAATCTAGTTCACGGTGATATAAAGCCAGAAAATATTATCGTTTACGAAAAAAGAGGAAAAAAAGAGTTTAAACTTGTAGATTTTGGCTCAATAGTCGAGATTTTTTCTATTACCAACAAAGCGGGCACTCCAAGCTATTTAGCTCCAGAAAGATTTAAAAATGAAAGTATAAACGAATCTACGGAAATTTTTGCGATCGGAGTAACTTTGTATGAGGTTTTGACTAAAAAATATCCATACGGCGAAATTGAACCCTTCTCAAATCCAATCTTCAAAAAAGCAAAAAGAATAAAAGAGTTAAACCAAGTAATACCCGAATGGTTTGAAGCAGTTATTTTAAGAGCTATAGAGATAGATAAGACAAAAAGGTATCAACATTATAGTCAGATGGATTATGAATTAAATAATTCTTCAAATGTTAAACCATATTTTGACCCAAACGCCCCTTTGATTGAGAGAGAGCCGCTAAAGGTATATAAAAGCGCTTTTATAATCTCTTTTTTATTAAATATTCTTCTAATATTTTTGCTTCTTAAATAATTGAATATTTTTTAATCAAAATATTGTCTATTTTTTTATAATTTACTGATAAAATTTTTATATAGAGTTTATAAAAAGGAAATAGATGACAAAAGAAACCCTCTGCGGATATTGCGGCGTTGGATGTAAAATAGAGTATAAAAATGATAAATTCGTAGGCGTCAAAAACTATCCGACAAATTTTGGACTAATATGCAAAAAAGCAGCTCTATCTCATCTTGCAAACCAAAATAGATTGACCACACCTTTATATAGAGAATATAAAAACACTCCTTTTAAGGAAATTAGCTGGAGTGAAGCTATAAAAATAGCGGCAAATAAGATCAAAATGATTCAACCTCAAAAAATTGGTTTTTATCTTTCGGGACAGCTTTTAAACGAAGATTATTATATAGCTAACAAACTAGCAAAAGGGTTTATTAAAACAAACAATGTGGATACAAACTCAAGACTCTGTATGGCCAGTGCGGTAGTTGCGCATAAAATGGTTCTTGGAAGCGATTATGTTCCCTTGAGTATGAACGAAGCTTTAAATAGTGAACTTCTAATAGCCATAGGAGCCAATATGGCCTCAAGCCATGTAGTTTTTTTTAACAGAATTAAAAAAAGGCTAAAAAAGGGTTTGAAACTCATAGTTATCGATCCTCTATTTACTCAAACGGCAAAAGCGGCAGATCTTTATATACCTATTAAACCATCTACAGATATCTATTTTCTTTTAGCCTCGGCAAAAAGATTTTATCAATTGGGAGCTATTGAAGATAAGATAGCAAATATAGAAGGTTACGAAGATTTTTTAGAAAAATTAAAAAGGATTGATATTGAGAGATATTTAAAAATTTGTGAGGTAAACAAAAAAGATTTTGAAAAATTTATAGATATGTTTATTAACTCAAAAAGCGTAGTAAGTCTATGGACTATGGGGCTAAATCAAAGCGTTAACGGCACAAGCAGCAATATAGCTTTAATGAATCTACATATATTAACGGGTAGATATTCAAAAAACAGCGGTTTTTTATCTTTAACCGGACAGCCAAACGCTATGGGAGGACGAGAGGTAGGGGGATTGGCTACCACTTTAGCGGCTCATATGGACTATACCGAGGAAAATATTAAGAAAACAGAAGATTTTTGGAAAACAAAAAATATCCCAAATTCTCCAGGTTATACCGCATACGAGATGATAACTAAAGCTAACCTAAACCTTCTTTTGGTAGCCCACACAGATCCTTTATACAGCCTTCCCAATAAAAAACTTATCCAAAACTCTTTAGAAAAAATCGATTTTATTATCGAACTAAACGCATATAAAAATTCTCAAACGTCAAAATACGCAAATCTCATCCTTCCGGCTCTTCCCTGGGGCGAAAAAAGAGGAACTCAAACAAATCTTGATAGACATATAAGTTTGGTAGAACCTATAAGAAAACCTCTCAAAGAAGCCAAAGCCGATTGGGAGATATTTAAATTAATAGCAAAAGAGCTAAATTTTAAAGGTTTTGATTATGAGAGCGAAGAAGAAATTTTTAACGAATATAAAGAGATGACCAGACTATCAAAGGACCTTGATATTTATAAAACAGATTATAAAAAACTAAAAACCTATTTTAGATGGGGTAAAAATTATAATCCAAAAATAAAACTGATTTTTCCAAAAATTTATCCTATAAAAAAAGAGACAAAAGATTTTCCATTTAAAATGGTAACCATTAGATTAAAAAACCATTGGCACTCTATGAGCAAAACAGCCCAATATATTAACGACAGGGTTGATTTTGTTTTACTAAACGAAGAGAACGCTAAAAATTTAAATATTTTTGAAAATGAAAAGGTATGGGTCGTCTCTCCTCTTGGAAAAATAAAATTAAGAGCGAAAATAGCAAAAATTAAAAAAAATGTAATTGCCATTCCAATGCATAATAAAGATATAAACCTTTTAATAGATGGCAATTTAGACCCTTTAAGCAAAGAACCAGAATATAACAACACCTCAGTAAGGATAGAAAAATGTTAGAAAATCTACTTGAAATTTGCAAAAAAAGAGAAAAAAAAATAAACAAAATAGAAAAAATAAAAAATAAAACCGATTTTGATCAAGCCTATGCGAGACTGATTGAAGCTTCAAAAAAGGGTTACGAATATATAAGCGAGGAGGATAAAAAGGTTTTTTTGAAATATTTTGGCCTTTTTGACAAAAACGATTTTGCTCCGCAAAGCTTTATGTTAAGAATCAGAATCCCAGGAGGTAAGTTGACTCCAAAACAGGCAAAAGTTATAGCTCAAATCGCAAAAGATTTCGCTAAAGATTATATAGACATAACTACAAGAATGCAGCTTGAGTTAAGATATATAAAGATAGAAAATATAATAGAGATTTTCAAAAGATTAAAAGATGTAAACCTAACCTCTTTTCAAACGGGAATCGATAATATTAGAAATATCGTCACAGATCCTTTAGACGCTATTGCATACGATAATTATATAGAAGTTTTTCCGACTATATTAAAAATGCAAAAAATTTTTCTGGAAAAAAGAGAGTGGATAGGAACTTTACCCAGAAAATTCAATACCGCCATATCTGGCTCTATATCTAATAGATGCAACCTTTTTGGACACGACTGCTCTTTTGCTTTGGCAAATAAAGATGGTGATTTTGGTTTTAACGTATATCTTGGAGGAAAAGTAGGCAAAATCTCAAAAAATGTGAACATATTTTTAACAAAAGATGAGATTGTTCCATTTTACGAGAATCTATTAAGGTTTTACAAGGAGTTTGGCTTTAGAGACAATAGAAATAAAAATAGATTATATTTTCTTTTGGAGGCTATAGGATTTGACAATTTTAAAAAAATATTTGAAAAATATACCGACAAAGAGTATAAAAGTGCGGGAGACACTTTATGCAAAATGGACCATTTTGACGCAAAAGAGGGAAAGGTTTTATTAAAAGATGGCTCTTATGCGCTACATGCGGTGATACCAGGAGGTATTTTTAGCGGAAGCGATTTGGAAGAAGCTGCTAACATGGCAAAAGATTGCAATGGTGAGATAAGACTCACTATCGAACAAAATCTATATATAACTTCGCTCAAAAATCCAAAAGATATGCTAAATAAACCTTTTTTTAAAAAATATAAAAATATCGATTCGATATATTTTAACAACCTAATAGCCTGCGCCGGGAAAAAAGAGTGTAGCTTCGGAGTAATCGCCAATAAACCCGACGCGATAGAGATGGCAAATTTTTTAACAAAAGAGGTAGATATAAAAGACTCAAAAGTGAAAATCCATTGGAGCGGATGCGTTAAAGGGTGTGGAATTCATGAATGGGCAGATATTGGCTTTTTGGGAACAAAAGCTTTGATCGATGAAAATATAGAGTATGGAGTGGATATCTTTATGGGAGGTAGTTTTATAAGGCAAAAAGCGGCTAAAAGAGTTTTAAAATCGATTCCTTTAAAAAACGCGAAATTTTTAATCAAAGAGATTTTTTTAGAGTTTAAAAAGAACAAAAAAGATAAAGAGAGTTTTGAAGAGTTTTATGAGAGATATTTTGAAGGATTTTCCACAGGTGCACTATCTTTTTTTATTATTTTTAACGCTCTTTTGAAAAAAGAAAATATCGATTTTAGATTTTCTCTTTCAAATCATAAATTTTTAGGCAAAATGGAGGCCTTTGAGATTTTTGATTTTGGAATAGATATTTATAAAAATCTCACGGGAGAAAAGCCATATATCCAGATATATGATTTTGAGCCATTAGGCGCTAAAAAACCGCCTCATCCTTGTAAACTAAACAAAAATTTGTCAAAAACGACAGGTGATATTGTTTATAAGATGATACACCCAAATAAAAAAGAAAGATATAAAGTTTTTAGCGAAATTTTAAAAGAAATAGGATATAGCTGGATTTAATTTAGCTTAAACTCCCTCTCTATCTCTTTTGCCTTCGCTATCCCTTTGATAGTTAGGGAGTTATCTTTTAAAAAATTTTCTTTTTTTAGCTCTTTTAAAAGTTTTTTGCCCTCTTTAAAACTAAAAACTCTCGTATTTTCAAGCATCAAAACAACATCTTTAAAACTCTCCTCTTTGCTCTTTTTATATATGGCTAAAAGTAAAACTTTTTTGTTTATTTCCATATTAAACCCTTTAAAAGTCTAAAAAAGATATAATATCTAAAAATTTTTAACAGAGGTTTTAAATGGCGGATCTTTTTGAAAAACATCAAGATATTCAAGAGATAGATATAGAAGAGTCGGTTAAGAGCAGCTATCTTGACTACTCTATGAGCGTTATCATAGGAAGGGCGCTTCCCGATGCAAGAGACGGATTAAAACCGGTTCATAGGCGGATACTTTATGCTATGAACGAACTTGGTCTAACAAGTAGAGCCGCATATAAAAAGAGTGCCAGAATCGTAGGGGATGTTATAGGTAAATATCACCCTCACGGAGATACGGCGGTATACGACGCTCTTGTTAGGATGGCTCAAGATTTTTCAATGAGAATCCCTCTTGTAGATGGACAGGGTAACTTTGGATCGATCGACGGAGACAATCCGGCGGCTATGAGGTATACCGAAGCTAGAATGACATCAATTGCCGAAGAGCTTTTAAGAGATATTGACAAAGACACAGTAGATTTTGTTCCAAACTATGACGATACCTTAACAGAACCGGATGTTCTTCCAAGCAGAGTTCCAAATCTTTTATTAAACGGATCAAACGGGATAGCCGTTGGTATGGCTACAAACATCCCCCCACACAGACTCGATGAGTTAATAGACGCCCTTTTATTTTTGATAGACAATCCAAACGCCGAGCTTAGCGAAATTATGGAACATATAGAGGGCCCAGACTTCCCTACCGGGGGGATAATTTTTGGAAAACAAGGCATCTTAAACGCTTACAAAACCGGAAGAGGTAGAATAAAGGTTAGAGCTAAAACCCATATAGAAAAAAAGGGAAACAAAGAGGTTATAGTAATAGATGAACTACCCTATCAAGTAAATAAAGCAAGACTCATTGAACAGATCGCAAACCTTGTTAAAGAGAAGCAAATTGAAGGAATTAGCGAAATAAGGGATGAGAGCGACAGAGAAGGTATAAGAGTGGTAATCGAGCTAAAAAAGGATATTTTTAGCGATATTGTTTTAAACAATCTTTACAAATCCACCAATATGGAGATAACATTTGGAATCATTTTGCTTGCGATCGTAAACAAAGAGCCAAAAGTTTTTACCCTTTTGGAACTTTTAAATCTTTTTTTAAATCATAGAAAAACGATAATTATTAGAAGAACAATTTTTGAGCTTGAAAAAGCGAAAAAAAGAGCCCATATTTTAGAAGGTCTTCTTAAGGCTTTAGAAAATATAGACGATGTTATAAAAACGATTAAAGCAAGCGCAGATACTCCAAGTGCGAGAGTTGCGCTAATGGATAACTTTGACTTAACAGAAGTTCAGGCCAACGCAATTTTAGATATGAAATTGCAACGTTTAACAGGACTTGAGAGAGAAAAGCTTGAAAATGAGTATAAAGAGCTTTTAGCTGAGATTGAAAGACTCTCTGCCATTTTAAGAAGCGAAGAGAAGCTAAACGAGATAATAAAAGAGGAGTTAACCGAATTAAAAGAGAAATACTCCACTCCAAGATTAACACAAATTGTTGAAAGTTACGAAGAGATAGATATAGAGGATTTGATCCCTAACGAACCGATGGTTGTTACCATAACCCATAGAGGATATATAAAAAGGGTTCCTCTAAAACAGTATGAAAAACAAAAAAGAGGCGGCAAAGGGAAAACGGCCATTACAACATATGAAGACGATTTTATAGAGGATTTTTTCATATCAAACACACACGATACTTTGATGTTTATTACAGATAAAGGGCAGCTTTACTGGCTAAAAGTTTATAAAATCCCGGAAAGCTCAAGAGCCGCTAAAGGAAAAGCGGTAGTAAACCTTTTAAATCTTGAGCAGGATGAAAAGATAAAAGCGATTATTCCTACAACGGATTTTAGCGAAGATAAGTCTTTGGCGTTTTTTACAAAAAACGGAATTGTTAAAAGAACAAATCTAAGCGAATTTAGCAATATAAGAAGCAGAGGAATTAAAGCGATCACATTAGATGAAAATGATGAGTTGGTAACGGCAAAAATAGTAACTTTGGATACAAAATGGCTCTTTGTTATAACAAAAAAAGGTATGTGTATTAGATTTAGAGTTGAGGATGTTAGAGAGATGGGAAGGAGCGCTAGAGGAGTTACTGCTATTAGATTTAAATATGAAAATGACGAAGTTGTAGGCGCTGAAACCATCCAGGATGAGCATCAAGAACTTTTAACCGTTAGCGAAAAAGGGATAGGAAAAAGAACCGAAGCAATCGAATACAGAGAGCAATCTCGCGGCGGTAAAGGGGTGATCGCTATGAAGCTAACTCCAAAAACCGGAGATGTAGTTGGAGTTGTAAGAGTTGATGAAAATAAAGATTTAATGGTTTTAACAAGCGTTGGCAAAATGATTAGAGTAGATATGCAATCAATTAGAAAAGCGGGAAGAAATACAAGCGGAGTTATGATAGTTAGACTTGAAGGTAAAGATAAAGTGGTAAGTATCGCAAAATGTCCAAAAGAAGAGAACGTGGAAAAAGGAGAGGAAATTGAGAAAAGTTAACGTAGCGGTGGTTGGAGCAACGGGAGCCGTAGGCGAAGAGATGCTAAGAGTTTTGGAAGAGGTAAATTTCCCTATAAACAAACTTGTCCCTTTGGCAAGCGCTAGAAGTGCAGGAAGTGAGGTTGAATTTAAAAACGAAAAGATAACCGTCAAAGAGTTAACCGAGAGCGTTTTTGAAGAGGAAGATATTGAGATCGCCCTTTTTAGTGCCGGGGGAAGCATATCGGCCCATTACGCTCCATATGCGGCAGAAGCTGGAGCTGTAGTAATAGACAATACTAGCCATTTTAGAATGGAAGAAGATATCCCATTAGTTGTTCCTGAAGTTAATCCAGAAGATATTGCCGCTTGGAAAAATAGAGGAATTATCGCAAATCCAAACTGTTCAACAATCCAGATGGTTCAAGCCCTAAAACCCCTGGATGATATATTTGGCATAAAAAGGGTTGACGTTGCAACCTATCAAGCAACAAGCGGGGCCGGAAAAAGCGCAATGGAAGAGATGGTTATGCAAATGAAGGATTTTTTTGCTTTTAAACTTGATGAGAGCGAACATAAAAAATTTCCTCACCAAATAGCTCTAAACGTTATCCCGCAAATCGATAAATTTTTGGATAACGGCTATACAAAAGAAGAGATGAAAATGGTAAACGAAACAAAAAAGATAATGCATAAAAATATCGAAGTTAGCGCAACTTGTGTAAGAGTTCCGGTTTTGAGAGGACATAGCGAAGCGGTTACGATATGGTTTGAAAAAGATATAACTGCTGAAGCTGCAAGAGAGGCTTTATATAACGGAAAAAATATCGTCGTTATGGATGAGCCGCAAAACAGCGTCTATCCTATGCCTATCGTCGTTGTAGATAAAGATGAGACATTTGTGGGAAGAATCAGAAAAGATGTATACAGAGATAATGTTTTGCATATGTGGGTTGTTGCCGATAACTTAAGGGTCGGAGCTGCTACAAACGCAGTTAGAATTGCTCAAAAATGGCTTGAAATGGAACAGTCATGAATCTATTAGAAAAAATATTTGAAAACTCTTTGTGGCAAGGAAGACTTTTTATACTTCTTGCCGTAATTTTTGGGATGATAGGAGCGGTTGTTTTATTTGTGGTGGCAAGTATGGATATTTATCATGTGACCACATACACATTTGATGTTATCATAAACCATAAACATCCTCAAAATTTTCATGAAAAGATTGTAGGAGATATTATAGGGGCGGTCGATCTTTATCTTATTGCGGTAGTTATGCTACTGTTTAGCTTCGGTCTTTACGAGCTTTTCATCTCAAAAATCGACGTAGCGGAAAAAAGTGAATCTTCTGGTATTTTAAAGATAAAAAATCTTGATCAGTTAAAAGATAAACTGGCAAAAGTTATCGTTATGGTATTGATAGTTAGTTTTTTTAAAAGAGTAATCAATATGGAGTATTCTACTCCTCTTGAGATGTTATATTTTGCGTTGTCTATTTTTGCGTTGGCGATTGGATTGTATTTTTTACATAAAGGTTCTGAACAGCATTGATCAACTATTAAAATAATAAAGGAAAAATATGGTTTTTATAGATGCGTGTTTTAGGAAAAAAACCCCTTATACACCTATCTGGATGATGAGGCAAGCAGGCAGATATCTTCCCGAATATATGGAAGTTAGAAACAAAGCCGGAGATTTTTTAACTCTTTGTAAAAATCCAAAAATGGCCGCAGAAGTCACTCTTCAGCCGGTTGAAATATTGGACGTGGACGCAGCGATTTTATTTAGCGATATATTGGTTATTCCCCTTGAGATGGGAATGGATTTGAGATTTGAAAAAGGAGAAGGTCCCGTTTTTAGCGACCCTATAAGAAGTATGAAAGATTTAGATAGACTTTATGACTACCCTGAAAACAGACTCGATTATGTATATGACACTATCAAAATCGTTAGAGAAAAACTCCCTAAAAATAAAGCCCTTATAGGATTTAGCGGGGCTCCTTGGACACTTGCTACCTATATGGTAGAAGGTAGCGGCTCTAAAACCTACGCAACCATTAAAAGACTAATTTATACAGACCCAGAATTTATGCATGCTCTTATGATAAAAATAACAGAAGCCATAAAAGCTTATCTTGTAAAACAGATAGAGTCTGGTGTAGATGCGGTTCAGATATTTGACAGTTGGGCAAGCGCGTTAGAACGTGATAAATTTTTTGAATTTAGTTGGGACTATATGGTTGATATTGCCCAATTTCTAAAAGAAAAATTTCCAGGTATTCCAGTAATCTTATTTCCCAAAGGAATAGCGGGATATCTTGAAGGTATATACGGAAGATTTGATGTTTTCGGAGTTGATTGGTCTACTCCTATGGATCTTGCAAAGAAATATCTTGGAGATAAGTATGTGCTTCAAGGAAATATGGAACCAACAAGACTTTATTCAAAAGATGCAACAAAAGAGGGCGTTGAAAAGATTATAGAAGTAATGGGAGCAAAAGAGGGACACATTTTTAATCTTGGGCACGGAATGCTTCCAGATCTCCCCGTAGAAAACGCAAAATATCTTGTTGAACTTGTTCACGATTTAACAAGAAGATGAAATATATTTTTGGGCCCATAAACTCTAGAAGGTTTGGACTCTCTCTGGGCATAGATCTAAGCCCAGAGCAAAAAATATGTAATTTTGATTGTGTCTATTGCGAACTTAAAGCCTCAAAACCTAAAGAGCATATTCCAAATCCCCCTAATGTAGAAGATATTATTAAAGAGGTAAAAGAGGCGCTTAAAAAATATCCAAATATTGACGTAATTACGATAACTTCCAATGGCGAACCAACTTTATATAAGGATCTTGAAAAACTTGTAGATAAATTGAACGAGATTAAAAAAAACAAAAAACTTTTAATCCTTTCAAACTCTTCATTAATCTTCAAAAAAGATATTCAAAAAGTTTTATCAAAAATAGATATCGTAAAGCTATCTCTTGATTGTGCCACAAAAAGATGTTTTAAAAAGATCGACAGACCAATTAAAGGGGTAGATCTAGATAAAATTATTGAGGGTATGATAGAGTTTAGCAAAAATTATAAAGGAGTATTAATTGTTGAGATACTTGTTGTAAAAGGCATAAACGATAAAAAAGAGGAGTTTATCAAACTAAACCAAATTCTACACAAAATCTCTCCAAAAAGAGTTGATATAGGAACGATAGATAGACCACCAGCATACAAAGTAAAACCTGTAGATTTTAAAACACTGTTTGAACTTTCAAAATATATAAAAGATATTCCCGTAAATATAGTATCAAGAAAAAAAGAAAAAAAATTTAACGAAGATTTGAGCGAAGAAGAGATTTTAAATACGTTAAAACATAGACCTTTTACAAAAGAGGATATCAATACTCTCTTTTCCAAAAAAAGCCTTGAAATTTTTAAAAAGCTTTTAAAAGAAAATCGAATAAAAAAGATAAATATTTCAAACGTAGAATTTTACACATCATCTTGACAAATAGAAAAAATTCCTTTATAATTCTACTCGTCTTTTGGCTACAAAGATTCCGGATTAGCTCAGTGGTAGAGCAACCGGCTGTTAACCGGTTGGTCGCAGGTTCGAATCCTGCATCCGGAGCCACTTGTTTTTTAAGATCTGTTTAACTCCTCTTTATCTTTTTCTATCAAAATCTTATCCAATATCTCAAAAACTTTTCTACTACCATCTTCCATCTCATTTATTGCCTCTATTAAACGCTCTAAATCTTTTGTATCCATTTTTAAAAGATCAAATATTTTTTTCGTGCCTTCATGGACCGTTGCGTGAGGGTTTTCTAACTCCGCAAAGCTTGAAGTGTTTGAAAAAAACTCTTTTCCCTCGCCCTCATAATACCACTTACCTAACCTACAATCGTGATAATCCACATACTCGAAAGTTTGTTCCTTTTTCGCAACGGAAAGATAGGTATTTACCTTCCAAATCACATGATCGAGTTTTGCTAAACTCATAAACACTCTGTTTGCAACCTTTAAAATCTTTTCAAAGGTAAAATTGATTTTTGAATTCATATTTGATAGTTCATCTTTAAAACCGTCTATTTTTTTATTGATAGATTCTATTTTTTCGCTAACGTCGGTCGCTATTTTTCCAACCTCACTAATCTCTTCTTTCATGGACTTTAATATCTTATCAACCTCTTTAACGGCTTTTTGAGTCCTATCGGCAAGTCCTCTAACCTCTTCGGCCACCACGCTAAATCCTTTTCCATACTCCCCTGCGCGCGCCGCCTCAATCGCGGCGTTTAATGCAAGTAGGTTTGTTTGTTCGGAAATATCTTTTATAAAAGACAATATTTTATCCACTTCGTCGGCTCTATTTAAAAGATCTTCTACGCTCTCTTTTGAATTGTAAGCGGTAGAGTTTAAAACATCGGTATCGTTCATAATTTTGGTAATGCCTTCTATTATGATATTAAATTTATCGTTTAAATCGTTGGCTGAGTTGATTGTAAATTTTGCTTCGTTTACCGATTCAGAGAGATTTTTTTGAATATCTTTTAAACCAAATATAAGATTTTCGTTTTCCGATTCAAAAATCGTCTCAACAATGTTTTTATCTTTTTTTTCATTTAATTTTTCGATATTTACGATATTCTCTTTTAACTTTTTATTCTCCTCTTTTAAAACTTCATTCTCTTTTTTTAATTTTTCGATAATATCTTTATATCGGTTATCATTAGAGCCAAATCCAAACATTTTGCTTCCTTTTGATAAAAATTATTAAAAAAAATTATAACATAGAAAATATTGATTTTATTATTTTTTTCCTTTTCTAAAAAATTTTTAACATATTTTTGTTATACTAAAAAAAATTTTGTAAGGAGAGAAGATGAACATATCAAACGAAGGTTTGTTAACGCAGCTTGGATATAACAGCGACGATAGAAATCTAAAAGAGTTAGAGATAATAAAAAATAATACTCCAGGATTTGAAAATATAAAAAAACATATAATAGCTTTAAACGATCATTTAAAAAATCTCTCTTCATACGTGGCAATGTCTAGCTCAAAACCATATTTTAAAATAAAAATAGATACAGATAACGAAAATTTTATAAACGAGGCAAAAGATATAATTCAAAAATGGGCGCAAAAATATAACGTTAAACTTCAAAAAGTTGAAAATAAAGAGACATACTATATCTTAGGAATAGAAAAATAGTGAAAAAAATATATTTATTACTACTTCCCATATTTTTGTTTGCTTATGAGTTATCATTTGATATCGGCGGGGAGAAAGATAAATTAAGTGACAATTTTCTTTCTATAAATTTATCTAAACAAACTCCTATGTTTAACCTTCCCACCTATACCTCTTTAAGCATAGGAGGATGGGAAGGAGAAAAAGATAACTCTTTTATTTTTATAAACGAAGGCGCCGTTTTTGGAAAAAATATATATCTAAAACTTCAAATAGGAGCCGGTTTAATCTCAAAAACGACAAAAAAATTATCAACAAATTTTCAATTCACGGAAAAAATCGGCGCCGGAATCGTTTATAAAAAGATCGATTTTGGTATCAATTTTATTCATATCTCCAACGGCGGTATAAAAAAACCAAACGGCGGAAAAAATTTTATAACTCTTGAGATATCCAAAAGATTTTAATCTCTAGCATCCGCTAACGTTAAAGCAAAAAGAGGATTTGCATACTCTTTTGTTTTATAATAGGCCTCTTTTAAAGTAAGTCCGGTAGTAACGATATCATCAACCAATATCAAATCCACTCCCTTTAAACCTTTGAACTCAAAATCTCTTGGATTTTTCAATCTATATTCATAACTTTTACCAGAATATGAGATATTGTTTTTAGCCACAAGTGTATTATATTTTGGTATAAAAACCCTATTTTTCATAGATTTTGCCAGTATCGCCGTATGGGAATAACCATCTTTTATCTTATCATCGATAGGAATAACGTAGATTTTGGATTCGCTTTTAAAATTTTGTGCAAATTTTAAAAAAGAGTTTTTAGCCAATATCTCAAATACAAAACTCCCAATTGCCTTATGCTTTGTTTTTATAAGATCTTCAATATTTTTATATCCGTAAAAGGAATAACAGTAAAAATCTTCGGTAATTTTTCTTTTAGTTATCGTCGGTTTTAAAACACTCTTTTGACACTCTTTGCAGATATATAAAAAAGATAATTTTTCACATATTAAGCATCTCAAGGTTTTACTTTAAAATTCTTTTTAAATGTCTTATTGCTTCGTCTATCAAATCTTTGGTAAATTTTTGTATTGCTTTTGCGCTTTTAATAGGAGCTATCCATCTACTTCTTTCTATATTTATAACTCTAACCAATTTTTTTTGATTTTTTATAAACTCAACTTTTATAGATATTTTGCCTTTTAGATTTTCGCCGGTTACTTTCGACTTATCATAAACTATCTCCAATTTTTTTATATAAATATCAGCATCTTTTTTAATATCCGATAAAGAAGCCAAAATATATCTATCAAGTTCGGTAGAAAAAGTGATATCTCCTACAATCTCTCCTCTAGAATAGATATATCCTATAACATTTGGATTTTTCCTTTGGTCATATACTCTTAAATTGGTAGACTCTTTAAATGTGGGCTCATTAATATAAATATTTATCCCTTTACCGGCACATCCTAAAAATATCAAAAAAACCACCATTAAAAAAGATATCTTTTTCATAATACGCCCCTAATCGATCTTTAACACGGTTAAAAAGGCTTCTTGTGGAAGCTGAACTTTGCCTATGGCTTTCATCCTTTTTTTACCAGCTTTTTGCTTTTCTAAAAGCTTTCTTTTTCTTGAGATATCGCCGCCGTAACATTTTGCGGTAACATTTTTCCCCATCGCTTTAACGGTTTCTCTCGCTATTATTTTGTTTCCGATACTTGCTTGGATAGCTACTTCAAAAAGCTGCCTTGGAACGATCTCTTTCATCTTTTTAACAAGCTCTCTACCTCTTTGCATAGCCTTTTCTTTAGGAACTATAATGGATAATGCGTCAACAACTTCTCCCGCTACCCTAACATCAAGTTTTACCAAATCTCCCTCTTTATATCCGCTTGGCTCATAATCAAAACTTGCATAACCTTTCGTTACGGTTTTTAATTTGTCATAAAAATCCATAACTATTTCGTTCATTGGGATCTCATACTCAAGCAAAACTCTATCTTCTGTTAAATAATCCATCTTTTGCTGAATGCCTCTTTTTTCGTTTACCAAAGTTATAACATTTCCTAAAAACTCCGTTGGAGTTATAATTGTTGCTTTAACAAAAGGCTCATAAATCTTTTCTATCTCCTGAACGGGAGGAAGTTCGCTTGGATTTTGTATCTCTATTTTAGTTCCATCGGTCTTTAATACTTTATATGTAACCGTAGGTGCCGTTGCTATTAGATCAAGACCAAATTCTCTCTCAAGCCTCTCTTTTACAACCTCCATATGCAATAATCCCAAAAAACCCACTCTAAATCCAAATCCCAAAGCGGCTGAAGTTTCTGGCTCGTAGCTTATGGCGGCATCATTTAATTTTAGCTTTTCCAGTGCCTCTCTTAAATCCTCAAACTTATCGGTATCTATAGGATAAAGACCGGCAAAAACGAAAGGTTTTGCCTCTTCAAATCCTTCAATGGGCTCTTTTGTGGGATTTTTAGCATCTGTTATTGTATCTCCCACTTGAACATCTCCGATATTTTTAAGTCCCATCACTACTATGCCGATTTCTCCAGTTTTAATAGAGTCGGTTTTAATAGGTTTTATGGGATTTGGATACATTAGATCCAACACTTCGTGTCTTTTATTTGTTCCCATAACCAAAACTTCTTGATTTTTTCTTATTTCTCCGTCAAATACTCTAACAAGAGCCAACGCTCCAAGATAGCTATCAAACCAGCTATCATATATTAAAGCTTTGGTAGGGGCTTTTGGATCTCCTTTTGGGGCGGGTATTCTATCTATTATAGCCTCAAGCAGCTCTTTTATCCCTATGCCAGTTTTTGCGCTAACCTCAATTGCATCTGTGCAGTCTAATCCGATAGTATTTTCAATATCCTCTTTTACTCTATCAGGATCTGCTGCTGGGAGGTCGATTTTATTAATAACTGGAATTAATTCAAGATTGTTTTCCAAAGCGATATATACATTTGCTATAGTTTGAGCCTCAACTCCCTGGCTTGCGTCAACAACCAAAAGAGCCCCTTCGCTTGAGGCCAAAGAGCGGCTAACCTCATAACTAAAATCAACGTGTCCAGGGGTATCTATCAAGTTTAATATATACTCTTTGTTATCTTTTTTATATTTTAATCTAACACTTTGAGCCTTTATAGTAATACCTCTTTCTTTTTCTATATCCATCGTATCTAAAAGCTGTTCACTCATTTTTCTATCTTCAACCGCGCCGCAGGTTTGTATAAGCCTATCTGCTAAGGTGCTTTTTCCGTGATCAATATGGGCGATGATAGAAAAATTTCTTATATTTTCCAAATGTTCTCCTTAAACAAAAAGGCTGTTTACACTCTCGTTATGGTAAACTCTTCTTATAACTTCTCCAAAAAGATTTGCCACCGATAATACCTTTATTTTATCTATCTTCTTTTTTAAAGGAAGGGTATTAGAAACGACAAGCTCGTCAAGTTCTCCGTTTTCTATTCTATCATAGGCCGGTCCGCTAAGCACAGGATGGGTGCAGCACGCCATAACCGAGTTTGCTCCCCTCTCTTTTAACGCTTTTGCAGCTTTTACTATGGTTCCAGCGGTATCGATCATATCATCAACCAAAATAACATCTTTTCCTTCTACGTCTCCTATGATATTCATAACTTCAGATTCGTTTGCTTTTTCTCTTCTTTTATCCACTATTACCATATCCCAGCCCAGTCTGCTTGCAAAATATCTTGCCCTTGCCACACCTCCAATGTCCGGACTTGCGATTATTGGGTTTTTTAAATTTTTATTTTTTACATAATCCATAAAAATAATCGCACCATAAAGATTATCAACCGGAATATCAAAAAATCCCTGAATCTGCCCCGCATGTAAATCTATCGTTATGACTCTGGTAATTCCTGCTATTTCTATAAGATTAGCTACAAGTTTAGCTGTAATTGGAACTCTTGGAGCGGCTTTTCTATCCTGTCTTGCGTAACCAAAATATGGAATTACCGCAGTTATAGTATTTGCGCTGCTTCTTCTTAAAGCGTCAGTCATTATAAGAAGTTCCATCAAATTATCGTTTGCAGGACTTCCTGTAGGCTGAACGATAAATACGTCTCTACCTCTAACGCTCTCAGCGATTTGAACGTTTATCTCCCCATCGCTAAATCTACTAACGGTAGCTTTACTTAAAGGAACATCCAGATATTTTGCCACCTCTTTTGCAAACTCAGGATGTGAAGTTCCAGAAAAGATTTTATAACCTCTCATAATCTCTCCCATAAATTTTTTTGAAATTATAGCCAAAATTTCACTCTATCCAACCGCCTCCCAAAACCTTATCCCCCTCATAAAATACTCCCGCCTGTCCGGGGGCTACTCCGTAAACTCCTTGATACATCAAAACATCGGCAAAATTATCTTTTATTTTTGCAAAACATGGAATTTTTGGCATTCTATATCTTACTTTTATAGAAGCTTCAAACACCTTTTTTTCTTCAAACATATTAAGATCTTTTAATCTTATTTTTGTTGTTTCTAAATCCTCTTTTTTACCTACCACTATCTGGTTTTTTTCCGGAATTATCTTTAGAACATAATGGGGATGTTTTGCCCTATAAACCTTAAACCCTTTTCTTTTTCCGATAGTATAATGCATATAACCCTTATGCTCTCCAATAACCCTACCCTCTTTATCTAAAACTTCGCCCGGCATATCCACTTTTGCGTAATCTTTTAAAATATCTATATAACTTTTTTCCACAAAGCAGATTTCGCTACTCTCTTTTTGGGAGGCGATCTCTTTTAAAGGCTCTATATTTTTGGCAATCTCTTTAACCTCATCTTTATACATATCCCCCAAAGGAAAAATAACCCTTGGAAGCGCCCTTTTTTCTATATTGAATAAAAAATAGCTCTGATCTTTACTTTTATCTTTTGCTTCATATAAAAATTTACCGTCCGTTTTTACATAATGTCCCGTAGCTAAAAACTCAGCCCCTTTAAAATCCGCATAATCCAGCAAAGCCCCAAATTTCAAATATCTGTTGCAAACAGCACATGGATTTGGAGTCTTTCCGTCTATATATGTTTGAACAAAAGGTGTATAGACTTTTTCTAAAAAATCCTCCGTTTTATCGAGTATATCAACTTCAATATCTAAAAAGTTTGCCACTTTTTTTACATTATTTATATTTTTTTTATGATACTCCTCATTTTTGTGAAGCTTCATATAAACGCCGATTACTTTAAACCCCTTTTTTTTCAAAAGATACGCCGCAACGGTAGAATCTACTCCCCCGCTTAAAGCAACCAAAACTTTACTCAATTTTTACTCCGTTTTTGTTTTGAATTTATCAAAAAAGTTATAAATTTGCAAATATTTTAAAAATTACTCAAAAGCCTTTTGAAAAATATGGCTATTGTATTATCCTTAGATATCTCTTCGCCCTCTTTTGTTCTATTTGCCGTAAGCTTTTTTACGATATCCACCATTTGCAACGAAGGTTTGCTTAGAGGCTCTTTTTTCAAAAAAAGTTCTCTATTTTTTGAACATTGAGCTATCAGCTTACTTTCTTCAATATACCCTAAAAATTGAAGTTTTGCCATATTTTCAAGATGTTTTTTCGCAACTGCGTGGATTTTATTGTATATTGCCAAAGCCTCGCTTTTATTTTTAACCTCGTTTAATATCATAAATATTTCATCTTTTATTTTACTGCTATATTTTATCATCGCATAGGCATCCATTATCGCGGACGGATCTGGAACCGTAACTACGATAGTATCGGTAGAGGCATCTATAAATCTTCTGACACTCTCACCGATTCCGGCCCCCGTATCAATAATCAAAAAATCAAAACTCCTAAATTTTTCCACCCCTTTTAAAAATCTCTCAATTAGCTCTTTATCTTCAAAACTTAAAATCTCCTCTCCGCTTTCTCCGGGAATTAGGATGAGATTTTTATTGATATTTATTAAAATATTTTCAAACTCTATCTCACCTTTTAATACGTCTAAAATATTCTTTTTTGGCTGAACATTGAAAATAATATCAAGATTGGCAAGCCCGATATCAGCGTCAAAAATTGCCACTTTATATCCATATTGAGATAGTGCAAACGCAAGATTTGCACTTATTGTGCTTTTTCCAACACCGCCTTTTCCGCTTGTAATAGTTACAAATCTCAATTTATACTCCAACTAATGATAAAGGAATAGTTACAGACTCCCTAACTTCCCAATATGGGTGAGGTATTGTAAGATCTTTTTTGTTAATCTTTTTATTATCAAAAAATATAATATCAAGATCCAAAGTTCTTGGCGCGTTTTTAAAGGTTCTAACTCTTTTAAACCTTTTTTCCACATCCAAAAGATATCTTAAAAAAGAGTAGGGATTATAAGAAGTTTTTAAAACTATTATACCGTTATAAAAATATGGCTGATTTATATATCCAAAGGGGGGATTTTTTAAAAGCGGAGATGTCGCTATTATAGAGATTTTTGAATTCGAGTTTA
>NZ_CEXZHP010000004.1:0-24704 GCF_982775275.1 Nitrosophilus sp. | reverse complement strand
TTGATAAAATTTATTAGGAGTGCATATGGAAAAGAAAGATTTGCTTCATTTAGAAGAGGTTATTGAAGAGACCATAAAAAAAGAGGGGCTTTCTCGTAGGGAAGCTCTCAAAATTATGGGTCTTGGCGGTGCGGCAGCACTTACTGGAGGAGCCTCAACTAAGGCAAACGCCGCAACTAAAGCTCATGCGAGTAGCGCAAAAGGAAAGATTTTAATAGTTGGCGGCGGATTAGCGGGTATGAGTACCGCAGCAAGACTTGTTAGAAATCTTGATAATCCAGATATTACGGTAGTTGAACCAAACCCAAGAAGCGTATCATACCAGCCGGGACTTACACTAATCGGGGGATACGAGTGGCAGCCAGACGATATTATCTACTCTACAAGTGATTTTGTTCCAAGCGGAGTTAAATGGGTTCAAGATAAAGTTGTAGAGTTTGATCCGGATAATAACAAGGTAAAGACGCAAAAGGGACAGACTATAAGTTATGATTTTATGATCATAGCGGGTGGGCTTGAGCTTGCTTTTGATAGGATCAAAGGATTAGAAGAAGTAGGAACTCTTTATACCCTTGGACAAAACCAAAAAGCGGCTCAAATCTTGGCAAAAGGAAATGCGGCGTCACTATATTTCGTAGACGGCGCAGTGCAGATGAAAAAAAATCTTCATGCATTTATAGAAGCAGCGAAATCTGGCAAAAAAGTAAAGGGTGTTTTTACCCATCCAAATACGCCAATAAAATGTGGTGGTGCACCTAAAAAAATAATGTTTTTAACAGACTCTAACCTAAGAATTCAAGGCGGAAGAGAAAACGCAGAACTTCATTTTTACCCAAACGGCGGAAAAATGTTTGGAGTTCCAGAGTATCACAAAGCGATTCTTGGGCTTTTTGAAGAGAAAGATCTAAAATATCATTATAAACATAATCTTATAGAGATAGATTTGGATAAAAAGATAGCTGTTTTTGATAAACATGACAAAACAAAAAAAGTTTATGACGAGGATCTTGAAGAAGAGGTAGAAGTAGTTGTTCATGAGAAGGTGGAGGTTCCATACGATATGATTCATATCACCCCTCCTATGAAAGCACCTGATCTTATAGGTAAATCTCCGGTAGGAAGTGGTGCTGGTTTTATCCCTGTTACTTTTGAGACTCTTCAGCATAAAAAATATAAAAATATCTTTGCTTTAGGAGATATTGCAGCCGTTCCTCTTGGAAAAACAGGTGGTAGCGCTAGAAAACAGTATAAAGTTGTTGTTGAGAACCTAATCTCAGTTATGGAAGGAAAAGAACCAACGGCTAAATATAACGGATATACGGTATGTCCTCTTATTACAGAAATCGGAAAAGTTATGCTTGCAGAATTTGCCTGGGCTGATCCGGCAAACGGAAAATATAACGGAAAAGTATACCCTTCATTCCCGTTAGATCCGACAAAGCCAAGATGGATCTACTGGCTTTTAAAAGTTTATATGCTAAAACCTATGACCCAATATGGAATGCTAAAAGGTCTTGCTTAATATTTTGGCGCATTTTGCGCCAAAATATTTTTCTTACTCATATTTAATCTATCATACACTAAAATTTCTCAAATTTTATAAAAAGGTTTTTAATGAAAAAAATCTTATTTAAAGAGTTGCTTATATTTTTGGCTGTTTTTATAATTTTAGCCCTTGGAATGCATTATAAAGAGTGGTTTTCCCACCCTATAGAGCATCTTTTTGCCCTACCTCATAGTCAATTTGGACCGCTACATCCACTTTTTTTTAGCTTTGGAGTATATCTATTTTTATTAATCGTTAGAATTTTTATAAAACTTATTAAAAAAGCGGTAGAAAAAGGCAGCAAAAAGATATAAGCAGATATTAGCTTATTTTTTTCCAATTTGGTTCTTGATAGATATCATAAAATCCATCTAGAAGCTCATATGGCTTAAAAGCCGTTTTGTAAGCAAATGATTTACACCCTTTAACCCAATATCCAAGATATATCCAGTCTAAATTCAATTTTTTTGCGATATCTATCTCTACTAAAAGCGAATAAATACCCAAAGATAGCTTTTCAAAGTCTGGATCGTAAAAAAAATATATTGCGCTTATTCCGTTATCTAATATATCTATTAAATCAACTCCAATCAATTTATCATCTTTAAAATATAAAATCTCTTTCCCAAAATCGTGTGCACCTACGACAAACTCTTCATAATATGTTTGAAGATCAATCTCTGTATAGTTCCAGCCGCTTTTTTGTGACTTGAATTTGTGAAATTTATTGTAAAGATTGACATGATCAAAAGTGATTGTAGGTTTTGTGATGATTATTTTTGTATCTTTATTTTTTTTGATGACTCTTTTTTGCGACTTTGATAGCTTAAAATTTTTCACGTCAATTCTTAAACTTTTACATTCATCGCATCCATTGCAAACCGGATGAAAATATGAGTATCCAAATCTTCTATAACCTCTTTCTATTAAAGAAGAGGCATATTTTTTTGTCGCTTTTGGTATAAAGCGATAATACATTCTAGCATTTCTATTTGGAAGATATGGACACTCATAATCTAAAATAGAATACTCTATATATTCGTTTTTTTTAAACTCTTTTTTCATTATTTATATAGGCAATACCCTTATATTTTTATCAAGTTTCTCTTTTAATGTGTTTTCTATGGCAAATAAAGTTCCAGTAGTTGCGCTAGCACACCCCGAACACGCTCCCATATATCTAATGTATACATCTGTATAAGCTCCGCTTTCCTTTACATCAATAATCTCCATATTCCCACCGTCCATTACAAGAAACTGACGGATATTTTCATCTATTACTTTTTCTATAGCTTCTAATTTTTGCTCAGGCGTCATATCATTAAATTCTATATTTTCATTTTTAATATTTGTAGCTTCTTTCATCGTCTCCTCCTCTATCTTTTTAAATACCTTAAAAAATGCTAATTAGGATAAAATTTATCTTAATTAATTCAACCAAATATTACTGGAATATAACTTAAGCAGCTATTAATATGAATTATTAAAATGCTATGAATTAAAGAAGAGTTAAATAGTAATTTTCCTTTAGCCAATTCTCTTTTTCTTTATAATTTGGATACCTTTTTTCTACCAAAGACCAAAAGTTTTTTGAATGGTTTAGATATGTTAAATGGGTTACCTCATGAATTATTACATAATCAATTACATCTATTGGGCACATTATTAGACGATAGGAAAAATTTAGATTTTTATCGCTACTGCAACTTCCCCATCTCTTTTTTGCGGAATTTATTTTTATTTTATTAAATTTTACGTTATACATTGATGTATAATATAAAACTTTTTTTTCAATATACCTTTTTGCCTCTTTTTTGTAAAACTCTATTAAAGCAGACTTTATATCAAGATCTTTTTTAATAAAAAATCCATTATTAAAAAAAATTTTATCTTTTTGATTTTTTACATATTTTACTTCATACTCTTTTCCAAAAAATAGAAATTTTTCACCCTCTATAAATTTTTTTTGGGCAATTTTATACTTTTTTAGATTTTTAATTATCCACTTTTCATATTTTTTTGCAAATTTTTGGATGTGATCGTGTGACACAAAAACCGGGGCGTTTATAAAAACTCTTCCATTTTTTATAGATAATTTTAAACTTTTTCTATTTTCATATCTAACAATATAATCAATAGACAAATATTAAATCCTTTTTAATTTTCTCTATCAAGCTTTTAGCGATCTTGTCATCAAACCTTCCTTTGAAATCTCTTTGATTTCTATATATCAATTTTTCATCTTTATATATCTCAAATCTCACAAAACCATCAAAATCACTGCCTAAAGCTTTGGCGTTTGCAGAACTACAAGAGGTTATATAATTAGAAGTAATTTTTAGCATATATGAGCAAGAGTTATTATATATTTTTTTAATGAAGGCGTTATTTTTAACAATATCTTCTATTATTAGATTATCCGATTTTATCTTTATACAAGGAATTGGCTTTTTGGCCAACTCCTTATCATATATTTTGCTATAAATCGTGCCACATCCACTAAATAAGAGTAAAAAAAATATAATAAGACTATATCTCACCTTTGTGAGCCTTATGTGCGGCAATCCAATCTTCAATATTTCCTGTGAATACATAAACATTTTCATAACCAAGAAGCTCTAAATAAGCTTTTACTCTACTTGCAAAAAGACCTTTTAAGCATGCAGTTACGATAACGGTTGTTTTATCTTCTGGCAATATATCCAAATAGTTTGTAAATTCATTATATGGCGTATAATAGCTATCTGGTATATCGGCCTCTTCAGCATTTTCTCCACTAACTTTTTGAGGTGGTCTAACATCTAATAAAATTGCCCCGACCTCTTTTACAAGCTCCATAGCTTTTTCCAAATCAACATTGCCAAGTTCTGGTTTATCTTTATTTAGCTCTATTTGCTCTTTGATCCTCTCTGCAATTGTTTGTTCAAACTCTGTAAGTTTACCCATTTTTGGCCTCCTTAATTTTTTATTACAAATATATTATATATCATCAAGCTTAAATTAACTGCAACTTTTGTCACAGTCCCGGAAGCCTTGGAATCTTATTTAGTTTGGAGTTTTTACAATACCATCCCCACCCTTTTTTTAGCCAATGTCCAACAAGTGGCATAGGAAGCATAAATCCTCTTTTATCATCTCTATAAACAAAAGCAGCTCCATCTCCGCTATCCATAACGCATATTATATTTAAATGTTCAATATAACTTTCAAGTTTTCCTACCTTTTTACCGCTTGAGACAGCAATATTGTTTGCTGTATTTCTTGCCATAACTTCAGCAATATGTCCCTGTTTTGCTCTCCAATCTGGACCTTCTATATATGCACTATCTCCTATAGCGTAAACTCCGGGATTATCTTTTACCTCACAATATTCATCTACCAAAATAAATCCCGCTTCACTTAATGGAAGATCACTTTTTTGAAAAACCGGATGCCCAGCATTTGCCGGAATAAACATTGTAAAATCAGACTCTAAAAAACTATCGTCTTCAAATAAAATGCCTTCTGGTTCAAATCTTTTGATTTTTTTCCCAAAATGTTTTTTTATATTTAATTTATTAAAAAATAGATCCATCATTTTTAAAGCTTGTGGTCCAAGTCTCTTGCCGGGCTCTGCCATAGTCGCAAAAAAAGTTAATTCAAATCTATCTCTTATCCCTTTTTTCTTTAGATAGTTGTGTAGATTAAACATCATCTCAAAGGCAGGTCCCCCTCTAACCGCCGATGAATCCTTTGTATTTCCTCCAAAGCCCATTGCGATTTTACCTTCTCTCTTTTCAGTCACTAATATATCTATTTTGTCCCTCATTTTTATAGCATCTTCTGGATCACCGCAAATTGATAGATAATTTTCACTACCTTCAACTTTAACTTTTCCGGCACCCATAGCTATAACAAGATAATCTGCACTATACTCTCCATTTTTACATATAGCCTTTTTCTCTTTTGCTTTTATTTCAACAACCTCATCTTTGATCCATTTAAATCCATGAACCTTTTCTAAATCCTCCATAGGGATACAAACATCCGCAAATTCTGCATCATAAACGGGAACCCAAATTGAAGTTGGATAGATGTACATATAAGGTCTTGGAGTAATTAAATCAACCTCAAACCCCTCTTTTCTTAAAAAAATTGCAGCCTCGACGCCGGCAAAACCTCCACCAAGAACCAAAACCTTTTTCATTTTCCGCCCCTTTTGTATTTAAATATTAATGTATCTTATCATAATTATTAAAATTGATAAATCTTTAATAATGTTTTATTATGATTTTGTCATTCTTGTTTAAATCGGGCTCACCTTTGTCCCAAAAATACCATCTTGCCAATGCAAATAACACCCCAACAATAAGACCGCTTATTATTACCCATTTAATTATTTTTCTTTTTTCTTGAGAATGTGTTCCTTTATAATCATCCATCAATGTTAATGTAGGTTCTCCATTTTCATCAAAACCCTCTCTCATTTAGCTTTCTCCTTATGGGCTTGAGAATTAATGTCTTACAAATTTTTCTATATTTTTTTCATTAATCTCTTCAAGATCTCCTTTTTTAAAAGCCTCCAAAGCATCTTTTATCTCAACTCTTCCATCCCCAGGATAATAGATCTTTACCCCTTCATTTGAAAGCAATGCAAAAGGCTTCAATCCTATATGTTTTGTAATAACAATATCCACTCCTTTTTCAAGAAGCCAATTTACAACATCCAATCCGCCATCATATGGATTTTTTTATTTTTACTTGATCATCTTCTATAAAGGCAAAATATTTTGCATGTCCAAAAAGAGGTGATATGGAGGAGTTTTCTTTATTAAATTTAACAGGTATCGCTAAAATCATAGCTTATCCTTTATATGATAGGAGAAGATCTCCTATCTAAAATCTGTTTTTTTTACTTTTTTTGGTAAATATCCCATCTTGGAAAAACAAATATAGTTTTTCTTGTCACAACTATTTTTTTAGGATCATCCACTGCATAAGCTTTAATAGTTATAGGTATAGGCGTATCTTTTTTACTATCTTTAACCAATACTTTATCTGTATACAATATAACTACTTTTTTAACTTTTTTGCCAGGAACAACATCAAAAGGTTTTTTAGGTCTTGCTATTTTTATATCTTTGTTATCTACAACCTCAAAATAGTATTTATGTTTTTCATTTTGAGTATTTTGGAATAAAAATACATAAGAGTTTTTAACGATTCCGTTTGGTTCAATTTTGTAAAGCTGGCTTGTTCTATTTATGTTAAGTAGCATATTCTCTTTTTTACTTCCCATATAAAATAACGCTGCAAAAGCGAGAGTTAACATAACAATATATGCCACTATTCTAAATCTAAATACCCTTGTTTTTTCCCCACTTTCTAAAGCATGGTAACTTGTCCATCTAACTAAACTCTCTTTTCCAAGAGCTCCCATTACTTTTGTACACGCATCTGCGCACTCAAGACAGTTGATACACTCAAGCTGCATACCTTTTCTAATATCGATATGTGTAGGACAAACTTTTACGCAGGATTCGCAAAGGGTACATTCGGCATTTTCGTTTTGCTCTTTTAACTCATTTTTATTATGGACTATTAAGTGTCCATGTTCGTCATAAATTCTGCCGCCTCTTTTATAATCATAAACCGTTTGAAATGTATCCTCGTCGTACAAAACAGATTGCACCCTTGCATAAGGACAGATGTAAATACAAAAATTTTCTTTAATAAAAACTATATCGGCAATCAAAAATAGAGCTGTTCCTATCCAAAAACCCATCAAAATCGGATGATCGCCTGGATTTTGAATATATTGTAAAAAATCTTCCGGTGGAACAAAATACCAAATAAAATCTGCCGCGGCTATAAAAGCTAAAACAGAATATAACAATATAGCCACAGCTTTTTTTGTCTTATTTTCAGGCTTACTCATATCAGGCTCAATCTGTTTATTTGATATTCTTTTTCTAAGATGCAATAGTTTTGTCTCAATCAAGTCTCTATATATAACCCTAAATATCGTCTGAGGACAACTCCAACCGCACCATACACGACCACCTAACGTAGTAATGAAAAATATCCCAAAAAATAAAATCCAAAGCAAAAAGGGCATCAAATAGAGCTCTTGCATATCAAATCTAACAAAAAATAGATGAAGCTGTTTATGATCAAAATTTAGCAAGAAAAAGTGGTTGCCGTTAATTTTAATCCATGGTAAAACAAGAGCGATAACTGTAACTATCGCAAAAAATACATAACGTTTGTATCTGTAAGGTATCCAATTTTTTAAATACTCTTTTGCCCTATTCTTTTTAGGGGCGGCTGCAACTGTTGAACTTTGCATTATCTATCCTTTTTATTTATTTTTTCTACTCTACATTCAGATTTTGGAATAATTAAAATCTCCCCAAAATTCTCCATTTTCCCCTCTGTAGCAGCAAGTTCTTTTAAATTTCTTGATACTATATAATCTCTTAATGAAGTTCTACTAATATTTAAAAGTTTTGATATTTCGCTCACACTTTTTCCCTCCTTTAAATACTTTAAAATATCGTCTCTATAAATATCATATTTTGATTTTGAAATACTCCCCTTTGGCCTCCCAAGGCCTCTATTTTTAAGCTCTTTAAAACTCTCTCTCAAATCGTTAAGTAAAGATACAACAATTTTTGCAGGTGAATTTTCGTTTAATTTTATGAAAAATTTACTTATATATATCTCTACCCCTCTTTTAAAGAGGCAGTTTAATATCTTAACTATCTCTCCAACTCTATTGCTAAAAAGAGAAAGATCGTAAATAAAAAGTTTGTCTCCGCTTTTTAAAGAGTGCAAAAATCTTCTAAAATCTTCTCTATCTTCCAAAGATTTATTGTATGAGCTTATCTCAACCTCTTTTTCATCTATAATAAACCCTTTTTGAGCGGCAAACTCTTCAATGCTTTTTTCCTGTAAAACTATTGAAAATCTTATATTTTGTGCTCTTAAATACGCATATACCATATTTTTCTCTTTATAAGTAGATATAATCAATATAATAATGTCACATTATTGTTACAAGAAGTATACATAAAATTGGCGAAAAAAGTCAAGAAAGTATATAATTTTTTCGTCAAATATTTTAATAAGGTATTATATAGGTAGCTATAAATTCAAAAGTGTAGTTTTTTGGAAGGTCTACTATATATCTGATCGTATTTGAGTCTATTTTTATAAATTTAACATTTTTATCAATTTCAATTTTTGCATTACTATTGTTGAAATGATCATCAACAAAAACCCTAACTTTTTTGTTTTTAGGGTTTTTAATAATAAATTTTATTTTAGAGATCATTTTTTTCTTATCTTTTTTATAAAAAATTTGAACTCTTTTTAACTCTAAATCAAAATCTTTTCCTATTTTCAACACTATTTCACTATTTTTTGAACTATTTTTTATATAATCTTCGCCCAAAAAGCTATCTTTTTTAAATATATTGATTTTACCTCCAATAAGCTGCTTTGGCACCTTAAAATATATATATTGATAAAATTTATACATTTTTGTTCCAAAATTTCTAATAGAATCATATAAATTTACAATATATTTCTTTTTATACTCTATTTTATCTATAGATAAAAATTTATAGATTTTGCTACTATATTTTCTTATGTTTATAATATATGGAATCTCATACTTATAATATCCTGATATTTCAATAGGCATTTTTTTTGGAATATTTTCATACTTATAAGAGGCTTTAATAGTTGGATATATATAATTTTGCAAATTAATATCCGCTCCCATTAAATTTACTTTTGCATCTTTAAAATCAATTTTTGTATTATTAATAATCTCACAATACCCTATAAGTTTTCCATATCTATTTAGATCTAAAAGATAGTTAACTTTATAATTTATACCTTTAGTCAAATATGACATTTTGGTTTTTATAAAATCGCTATCATTTAATGTTTCCAAATAGATCATTCCATCTTCTGCTGCAAAACTTTTAATATTTTTATCATTTTTAAAATAGATAGAGTCTAATATAATCTTTTTTGGAATATTAAAAATATATCCTTTATTATTATTAACGGCGATGTTAACATCATCTTTTATTAAGGCGATATTTTTATTGTATATATCTATCGTAGTTTGTGCTAAAAGCATTGAAGATAATATTAAAAATATAATTTTTTTCATTAATTATCCCATCGGATAAAAAATTGTATCTTGAATTTTTTTTATATCTTTTAATATATCACGATTTAACTTAATTTCAGCTGCTCTTAAACTATCTTCTAATTGATCTTTTTTTCTTGCCCCTATAATTGTAGAAGCAACAAAATCAAAATGTTTTGAATAAGCAACGGCTAAAGTAACCGGATGGATATCATATTTTTTTGCCACCTCTAAAAAAAGCTCGGTAGCTTTTAACGTTTTTTCATTATAAAATCTTTTTGCGTGAATTCTAACTCTTTTGTTTGGATGTTTTATATAGTCGCTAAATCTTGCATCTTCAGGAATTTGCTTTTGGTTATATTTTCCGCTTAAAATACCGCCAGCAATAGGAGAATATGGAAGAAGTGAAACATTTTCTTTTTTACATACCTTCTCCAATTCATCAAAAAATCTCGGATTTAATACGCTAAAATTGTTTTGAATAGATTCAAAACGAGCCAAATTTTCATACTTTGAGATCATAAGAGATTTTGTTAAGCCATAAGCACTATCGTTTGATGTGCCTATATATCTAACCTTACCCTCTTTTACAAGTTCATCAAATGCCCTCATTGTCTCATCTTTTGGAACTACCTCATCTGGCCAATGCATCTGATAAAGATCGATATAGTCTGTATTTAATCTTTTTAGACTACCTTCAATCGCTTTTTTTATATGAAATCTATCCATTGCCGTTAAGCCATACCTAACAGGCGGAACATACCATCCACTTGCTGCCCCGGCAACTTTTGTAGCAAGTATAATACTCTCTCTTGGTTTTGTTTTTAGCCACTCTCCTACAATCTTTTCAGTAATGCCAACAGTTTTGCTATCTGGAGGAACGGGATAAAGCTCAGCCGCGTCAAAAAAGTTTATACCAGACTCATACGCTTTATCCAAAATCTTAAAAGCTTCATCTTTTGGGGTTGTAGATCCAAATGTCATAGTCCCAAGGCAAATTACGCTTACTCTAAGCCCGCTTTGTCCAATATATCTATATTCCATAAAATCTTCCGTAATCTTTTTAAATATTTTAGCTATTAAGAATTAAAAGAAGTTAAAGCGGGGAAAACCCGCCTTTTTTAGTTTAGGTTTGGTTTAGGAGTTTTAGAAGTCTCAACCGGTAAAATAGGATATGTAATTTTTGGTTTTTCACCTGTTAAAGCGTTAAAAAATGTAGCAATTGAATCGATCTCTTTTTTACTAAGTTTTTTGCCAAGCTGCGTCTCTCCCATAATAGCTATAGCCTCTTTTATATCATAAGTTGCGCCGTTATGAAAATATGGAGCTGTCTCAAGAATATTTCTTAAAGTAGGAGTTTTAACCATTCCGTTTTTATCCCCTTTAAAATCTCCGATATTAGCATATTTATATTTACCAGCTACAGGGAATGGCTGCATAGTTCCACCAAGGGCGATACCGTTATGACAGCTTGCACATCCAACTTCTATAAAAGTTTTTAATCCCTCTTTTTCCGCTTTACTTAAAGCCTTTTTATCACCAATTAAAAATTTATCATATCTGCTTGGCGTTACTAAAGTTCTCTCAAATGCGCCTATCGCTTTTCCAATGGTTTTTATAGTAACTTTCTCCCCAGGAAAAATCTCTTCAAAAGCCTTTTTATATTCTGGAATACTCATAACAACTTTTACAACATCTTCAGCTTTCATATCCATCTCTGGGGCAGCTTGGATAGGACCTGTTGCTTGATCTTCAAGATCTGGACTTCTTCCATCCCAAAACTGCTTATCGTTAAATACGGCATTATAAACTGTTGGTGAATTTAAATGGTGAGGATTTCCTCTCCATTTATGTCCGGTTGCCACAGGCACATTATCATCCCCACCTATAGCAAGGTTATGGCAGGTATTACAACTTATAAGTCCACTTTTTGAAAGACGAGGATCAAAATATAACTTTTTGCCCAGCTCAACTTTTGCCTTTGTTAATCTATTTTTAGGATTGTCTATAGCTTTAATAAGATCGATAACCTTATTTGGGATAGGTTTTAACCCGGCCTCTTTAGCTTTTTGTATTAGAGCGTCGCTTGCGCTTAAACTTACCGCGCTCAATGCCGCTACAATAAAAGCTCCTTTAACTATCTTCATCTATGCCTCCTTATATTTTTAATTTGTTGAGATTATATCAATAAAAATATTAAATTTTAATTAATAATCATTTTCCATTAGTATATTTTGTTTATATATATTTTTTATAAAAGATTACTTTTTAAATATAGATTATGGTATAATTTTGGCTATTTTAAAAAGAAAGGGGGTGATGTCAGGTGCCTGGCATCCTCGTTAAACCAAACCAGTCGTTTGAGGAAGCTTATCGTCTTTTTAAAAAACAGGTTGATAGAAACCTTATCGTAACAGAAGCAAGAGCGAGAAGGTTTTATGAAAAACCGACAGAAAGACGTAAAAAAGAGAAAATCGCCGCAAGGAAAAAGATGCTCAAACGACTATATATGCTTCGCAGATATGAAGCAAGACTATAATCAAAAGGGAAACTATCCCTTTTGATTAATAATTTTATGCTTCATTCCTTCATTATCTTTTTTAGGAATTTTATATGAAAAAATCAAAACTTTTTGATAAATATTATATAGAGTATGATAACTGGTTTTTAGAACACTCCAAAATTTATAAAACCGAGATAAAAACAATAAAAAAGATACTTCCACCTTTTAAAAAAGGATTGGAGATAGGAGTAGGAACAGGTAGATTTGCAAAACCTCTTGGTATAAATCTTGGAATAGAACCATCAAAAAAAATGGCAGAAATTGCCAAAAAAAGAGGTATTAAAGTTGTTGAAGGATATGCGGAGAAGCTTCCATTTGAAGACAATCTTTTTGATCTTGTGTTGATGGTTACTACTATCTGCTTTGTATCCGATATCGATAAAAGCTTAAAAGAAGCAAATAGAGTTTTAAAAAAGGGCGGACATATAATCATTGCCTTTATAGACAAAAACTCTAAATTAGGGCAATTTTATGAAAAAAATAGAAAAAAAAGTAGATTTTATAAAGAGGCTACATTTTATAATAAAGATGAGATAATTGATCTTATGAAAACACATGGATTTGCATTTGAAGATTGTGCAGAGTCTCTTTTTGGAGATAATTTAAAAAATATAAATTTTGATATTTTTGAAGGATGTGAAAAAGGTGGAGCTTTTGTGGTATTAAAAGGAAAGAAAATATGAAATTAACTCAAGAAATGAGCAAAGTTTGAGATAACAGGAATTGAAGCAAAATATTACGATAGGCTAACGGATATAAGGCTTTTGAAGGCTAAAAAGATTTAAATTGATTTTCGTTATATATTTTGATATACTACGAAACGACTAACTTCCATATACGCCTCCTTTGTGCCTTTTGGCACAATTTCCGCTATAATTTTTCAATAAAATCTCTCACATTTTTGGAGTAAACTTATGGAAAATAAAATTGAGGGAAGATTTTGGATCAAAAAAGGTGAAAAAAACTTTTTAGGCGCTGGTAGAATCGAGCTTTTAAAAAATATTCAAAAATATGGCTCAATATCAAAAGCGGCAAAAGCTATGAAAATGAGCTATAAAGCGGCTTGGGACGCTGTGGATATAATGAATAACTTAAGCGAAAAACCCATTTTAGAAAAAATAAGCGGCGGCAAGGGAGGTGGTGGCAGTAGATTAACTGAATATGGAAAAAAGCTTATAAAAGATTTTGAAGAGCTCCAAAAAAATTATGACAATTTTTTACAAAATCTACAAAATTTCGATAAAAGAGTATTTGGATTAAAAATAAGCGCTAGAAATAGACTTTTGTGCAAAATAAAAAAAATAACCTGTAAAGATGATCTTTGTCAATTGGATCTTGTTATGAGAGATGGGTTATTGATAAAGTCAAAAATATCCAATGATGCCATTAAAGAGTTGAATTTAAAAGAAAATGATGAGGTAATAGCGGTAATAAAATCTACATCGGTAAAAATCTATAATTTTTTCAATGAAAATTTTTTAAAAGCAAATGTTAAAGATATAAAAGAGGGAAAAAATTTTAATAAAGTTATTTTTCAATTAGAAAACGGATATACGATACATTCTATTACCGATCTTAAAATAGATCCAAGCAAAGAGTATTATCTTTACTTCACCCCAGAAGATGTATTAATCGGCATTTAATTTATAAAATCCTTTAAGCCAAAAATTGTATAATAATTAAAATCTAGTATTGATAAGGAAAAGTTATGCAATTTACGACACCCCTTAAACATAATTCGATAAAATTTTTATTACTTGGATCGGGAGAACTTGGTAAAGAGGTAGCGATAGAGGCGCAAAGGCTTGGGATTGAGGTAATCGCAGTAGATAGATATCCAAACGCTCCAGCCCATCTTGTGGCAAACAGAAGCTATGTAATCGATATGAAAGATAAAGATCAGGTTTTAGAAGTGATACTAAGGGAAAAACCTACATATATATTACCAGAAATTGAAGCTATAAATATAGAAGCTCTTTTTGAAGCAGAAAAACTTGGATTTAACGTTATTCCAAATGCTGAAGCGGTAAATAAAACTATGAACAGAAAAAATATAAGGGTATTTGCCGCCGAAGAGTTAAACTTGAAAACAAGCAGATACGCCTTTGTAAAAGGTTTAAAAGATCTAAAAGAGGCAGCAAAAGAGATAGGCTTTCCATGTGTGATAAAGCCAATTATGAGCTCATCCGGACATGGACAAAGTATAGCAAAAAGTTTTGAAGATTTAGAAAAATCGTATAAGTTTGCAAAAGAGGATGCAAGAGGTAGCGCCCAAGAGCTTATAGTAGAAGAGTTTATCGATTTTGATTATGAGATAACTCTTTTGACGGCAAAAAACGATAAAGAGATCGTTTTTTGCGAACCCATTGGACATATCCAAGAAGGGGGAGATTATATATTTAGCTGGCAACCTATGCAGATGAGCAAAAAAGCTTTAGAAAAGGCAAAAGATATAGCGACAAAAATCGTAACAGGACTTGGAGGAAGGGGAATATTTGGAGTTGAACTTTTTATAAAAGGAGATGAGGTATATTTTAGCGAAGTTAGCCCAAGACCTCACGATACGGGTATGGTAACGTTAATAACTCAAAGCCAAAGCGAATTTGCCCTTCATGTTAGAGCCGTATTAAACCTACCCTTATCTTTTACACAGTATATCGGAGGAGCAAGCGCAGCATATAAAGCCAAAAACGAAAGCTTTAACCCTATACTAAATATAGAAGATATCTGCTTTAGTAAAGACTCGTTTGTTAGGATTTTTGGAAAACCAAACTCCCATAAGGGAAGAAGAATGGCCGTAGTTTTAACTTTGGGGGAGCCTCAAAAAGCACTAAATAGAGCAAAAGAGTTAATTGAGAAAATAAGCGATTTAGACTACTCAAAAAGCGTCATACAAGAGGCAAAAAAAGAAGAAGATCAGGAATCTTGCGGATTTTTTAGAAAAATAGCAAAAATATTTTTGGGTAAATAATGAAAATTTTTCAAAAAGAGATAATATTAAGAGCATATCCGAGAGGTTTTCATATAATTACTGAGGAGATTTTAAAAAATCTTGGTGAGATAAAAGAGATAGAGGCTGGAATATGTAACCTTTTTTTACTACATACAAGTGCTAGCCTCTGTATAAACGAAAACGCCGATCCAAAGGTAAGAAAAGATTTTTTAAATTTTACTAACTGCCTTGTTAAAGAGGATGAGCCATACTATACCCATACATTAGAAGGAAGCGACGATATGCCAGCTCATATTAAAAGCTCTTTGTATGGAAACTCTTTGGTAATACCCGTAAAAAAAGGGAAATTTGTTCTTGGCATCTGGCAAGGAATTTATCTTTGCGAACATAGAGATTTTTCATCAAATAGACATATATTTATTACTCTCTTTGGAAAATAGATGAAAAAAAGCATCTCTTCAATCAAATTTAAACTTTTTGTGCCGATTTTTTTAAATTTTTTATTTATCTTTATAATTACAGGATATTTTTTAATAGAAAATATCAATAAACAAAGCGAAATTTTTTTAAAAGAGACACTAAATAAAGCAAATTTATATGTTTTAAAAGGACTTGATACCTGGATAAAAGGTGAAAAAAAGCTTGTTTTTACTCTTTCTAAAGATCCAGATATCATCAATATATGTAAAAATCCAGAAAATGACAAACTATATAAAAAAATAGAAAAATATTTTAAATCTATACACAACCATTTCAAATATTACGAAAATATTGTATTGATTATCAAACTTCCAAAAAACAAAAAAATAATAAAAATTTTAGACGGTAAAAAATATATCATAAAAGATGCTACCGCCTTAATAGATAGCGTAGAAAGAAAAACTGTTGGCAAAGGGGGATATCGTCTAAACTTTATTAAAAAAGCTTTAATAGAGGGAAAATTTTTTATATCGGATCCATACCCAAGTATACTTAGAGGATATCCAATTTTTGTAATAATTACCCCCGTTAAAGAGAATAAAAAAATTATCGGTGCTGTGTTAGTGGCTCCAAAACTTTGGGAGTTTGGGAAAAAATTTCTTCTTGAAAAGATAGGTAAAAGAGGATATACGTTTTTAATAGACTCAAGCGGAAGGATAATCTCCCATAAAGATTTTAACCTTATTTTTAAAAAAAATATAAAAGATTTCTATGGGGTATCGGATAATTTTATAAAATCTAACTCAGATATTTTAAAGATAAAAAAAGAAAAAGATGAAATTTTTATAAACTTAACCACTCATAAGCCAACAGGATGGAAAATAGTTAGCGTTATATACAAAAACGATTTTATTAAACTATTTTTATTAAAAAAATGGCAAATTTTTACAGTTATTTTATTGTTGATTATATTTTCACTGTTTTTGCTAAATTATATATTGGATCAAATTGCTGTGAATCCTTTAAAAAAGTTATCCTCAATAGTTAAAAAATATAGGCCCGGCATCTTAATAGAAAAGGATAAAAAACTTGAATCAAGTGTCCCAGAAATTAGAGATATTTATAGAGCATTTATAAATTTAGCAGATATTTTAAACAGAAACTACTCCATCTTAAAAAAAAGTAAAAACCTTTTAAACGATGTTATTAACGCCTCAACAGATCCTATATTTTTTAAAAATGATAAGTTTACATATATTGGATGTAACAGCTCCTTTGAAAAATTTGCACAAAAAAATAGAAAAGATATTATTGGAAAAACCGATTTTGATATTTTTGATAAAGATCTTGCCTCCTTTTTTAGAGAGATAGATAAAAAGATATTATCTAAAAAAGAGATAATTCAAACAGAAAGATGGATAAAAATAAACAGTTATGAAAAATTTTATCAAATACTATTTTCTCCGCTAAAAGATAAAGAGGGAAAAGTTTATGGGATTGTCGCATACGCAAGAGATTTAACAGAGCTAAAAAGAGCAGAAGAACAAATCGCTCATCAGGCTTTACACGACTCTTTAACCGATCTTCCAAACAGAAATCTTTTATATGATAGATTAAATCACGCTATAAATGAGGCAAAAAGATTAAATAAAAAAGTTGCAATTTTGTTTTTGGATCTTGACCATTTTAAACTAATAAACGATTCTTTAGGTCATGATATCGGCGATAAATTGCTAATAGAGGCATCAAAAAGATTAAAAAAAGTCGTAAGAAAAGCCGATACGGTAGCTAGAATAGGGGGAGACGAGTTTATTATAGTTTTAGAAAATATAAACTCAGCCTATGATGCGGTAAAAAAATCAAAAGAGATTTTAAATGTTATATCAAACGTATATCAGATAAACTCTCATCAACTTTTTATCTCTGGAAGTATAGGCATTAGCATATATCCAGACGATGGACAAACAACTTACGAACTTATAAAAAATGCAGATATTGCTATGTATTATGCAAAAGATTTAGGAAGAAATAACGCACAACTTTTTTCGAAAAGATTAAGCCAAAAGGTAAATAAAGAGCATATTTTAGAAAACTCCTTGCATAATGCTATTTTAAATAGAGAGTTTGAACTACATTATCAACCTCAAATAGATATAAAAAAAGAAAAAATCGTAGGCGTTGAAGCACTTATTAGATGGAATCATCCAAAACTTGGTTTGTTATATCCAGATAGTTTTATTCAGATTGCTGAAAATACCGGTCTAATTATGCCTCTTGGCAAATGGATAATCGAAGAAGCAATCTCTCAAGCGAAATTGTGGAATGAGATGGGTTTTGATATAAAGGTATCCATCAATATCTCAATTAGACAGTTTCAACATGATAATGTTGTAGAAATTTTAGAAAAATGTATCGATAATTTTAAAATATCTCCAAACTTGATAGAGATAGAAATAACAGAAAATATAGCGATGTTTAATATCCAAAAGCATATAAAAACGATGGAGAAGATAAAAAAACTTGGTATAAATATCGCAATGGACGATTTTGGGGTTGGATACTCTTCTTTAAATTTCTTAAAAAAATTCCCTATCGATAAAGTAAAAATAGATAAAAGTTTTGTTATAGGCTCCATATCAAATAAAGAGGATGAGTCTATCGTTAAAGCGATTGTTGCGATGTGTAAGGGTCTTGGTCTTGAATGTGTGGCCGAAGGAGTAGAAACTAAAAAGCATCTAAATCTTTTAAAATCCCTTGATTGCGATTATTATCAAGGATACTATTTTAGCAAACCGCTAAAAGCTATTGAAATAACGAGAATTTTAAAGGAGAATCTATGAAAATAGTAGTCTTAGACGCAAAAACATTAGGTAATGTTGATTTTAATATTTTAAAAGAGTTTGGAGAGTTAAAAATTTTTGAAACCACTAAAAAAGATCAAACTCTCTCAAGAGTAGAAGATGCTGATATAATCGTAACAAATAAGGTTGTAATAGATAAAAATATTATAGATAACTCAAAAAAATTAAAACTTATCTGCGTAGCGGCCACCGGGATGAATAATGTTGATTTAGAGTATGCAAAAAAAAGAGGGATAAAAGTAAAAAATGTTGTTGGATATTCAACCCATAGCGTTGTGCAGCATACTTTTGCGATGGCTTTTTATTTAATTGAACAATTAAAAAATTATGATGAGTTTGTAAAAGATAGGTATTGGAGCAAAAATGATATTTTTACCTGCCTAAAATGGCCGTTTTTTGAAATATATGATAAAAGATGGGGGATAATAGGGCTTGGTACTATCGGAAAAGAGGTTGCAAAAGTGGCAAAAAGCTTTGGTTGCGATGTTATATATTATTCAACAAGCGGTAAAAATTTAGATAGCGAATATAAACATATTCCTTTAGATTCTCTTTTGTGCACAAGCGATATTATCTCAATACACGCTCCTTTAAACAAAAAAACTCAAAATCTTTTAAATAGAAGTAATTTAATAAAATTAAAAGATAAAGCGGTTTTGTTAAACCTTGGCAGAGGCGGAATAATAAACGAAAAAGATCTAGCAAAAATAATAGATGAAAAAGAGATATATGTTGGACTTGACGTAACGCAAAAAGAGCCTATTGAAGAAGAAAATCCCCTTTTAAAGATAAAAAACAAAAATAGACTTCTAATAACTCCCCATATAGCATGGACTAGCATAGAAGCAAGAGAGAGACTTATTTTATCGATTGCGAAAAATATCTCTAATTTTTTAAAAGAGGAGTTTTTTTAATGGTATATGATATACTCGTTATAGGTGCCGGCGGAGCTGGAATAAGCGCAGCTCTTAAAGCAAAGGAGCTTGGAGCAAAAGTTGCTCTTGTATCAAAAAGCTATGTTACAAGAAGCCAAACTTCAATGGCTCAAGGAGGAATAAACGCCGTTTTAGAAGATAAACAAGAGCTAATTAACTCTCATATAGAAGATACATTAAAATCTTCTCAAGGACTTGCCGATAAAAAAGTTGTTGAATATGTTTGCAAAAATGCAAAAGATGCGATTGAGTGGCTTGATAGCATAGGAACTCCTTTTAGCAGAAAAGATAGCAAAATAGCCCAAAGAAAACTCGGAGGAGCAAAATATCCAAGAGCCTGCTATGCGCAAGATTATACGGGACTAAAGATTTTGCATACTCTATATGATAATTTGATAAAAGAGAATATTTTTGTTTTTGAAGAGTATTTTTTATTAAATTTAATAGTTGAAGAAAATAGAGTTTTTGGAGCCACTTTTTTAAACATAAAAAATAGCGAAGTTGTCCAAATATTGGCAAAATCCGTAATTTTAGCCACAGGAGGATACGCAAAAATATATAAAAACTACTCTACAAACTCCTCATACGCAACGGGTGATGGCATAGCAGCAGCACTTAGAGCAGGCTCTATCATTAGCGATATGGAGTTTATACAGTTTCACCCTACCGCACTTAAAAACAGCTCTATCCTAATAAGCGAAGCAGCAAGAGGAGCGGGAGGAAAGATTGTTAACCAAAAAGGCGAGAGATTTGTAGATGAACTGTTAACAAGAGATGAGATTTCAAGAGCGATTTTTGATGAGATAGAAAAAGGAAATGAAGTATTTTTAGATATAAGAGATCTTGGAGAGAAATTTATCGAAGAAAACCTCCCTCAAGAAAGGCGCCTTGCAAAGATTTACGAAGGTGTTGATCCGGTTAATGATCTCATCCCTATAAAGCCAGCTGCTCATTATACTATGGGAGGTATTGATGTAGATTTTGATCTAAAAACAAATATTTACGCTCTATACGCAGTTGGAGAGTGTGCAAACGCAAAACTTCACGGAGCCAATAGACTTGGAGGAAATTCATTATTGGAGATTATCGTTTTGGGCAAAAAATCAGCAATAAGTGCGATAAATCATATAAACGAAAATATTGAGGACAAAATATATCCTCAGACAAAAAAGGATCAAAATTTTATAAAGACTCTTTTTAATACATCTTCAAAGATCGATTTTTACGAAAAAAGAGAGTTTTTAAGCAAAATATTTTATGCAAATGTGGGGGTTTATAGAAAAGATTTGGGGCTAAAAGGAGTATTAAGCGCCGTTAGACAGATGCAAAGAGAGCTTCCTTTTATGGGCGTAAAGGATAAATCAAAACTCTACAATACAAACTTAATCGAATATATAGAGTTTGGAAATATGTTAGAACTCGCAGAAACAGTACTCGTTAACGCAATAAACAGAAAAGAGAGCAGAGGGGCTCATTTTAGAGAAGATTTTCCAAAAAAAGATGATAAAAATTTTCTAGCCCATACGCTAATTTGGAAAAAAGAGGATATTATTTATGCCGATTTTAAAAAGATAAAGAAATAAATTCTAAAATTTGCGTAAAAATTAGTATTAAATTTATTATTACTCCCACGATAGGCACAAAAATGGGGATTTTTATTATATTTTTTGGTTGTATTTTTTTCATTTTTAATCTAATTAACGATAAATTTACCAAAATAAAAACTATTAAAATAGCAAAACTTGTTAACTGAGCTAGTGTTAATATTTTTACAAAATAAGCAAATAAAAATATCAAAAAAGCGGTTAAAAAAGTAGAGTTTATAGGAGTTTTAGTAGATGGGTGAATATATGAAAATATTTTTGGAAGCCATCCTTGCTTAGCCATACCGTAAATAATTCTAGAAACCATTATAAGCTGCACTAACGCCCCGTTTATTATCGCAAAAATCGCTATTATATTTAACAAAGGAATATCTTTATTAATAGATTTTTTAAAAACATCCGCCAAAGGAGATGAGCTTTTTGCTAAAGCGGAAGGCTCAATAACTAAAATGGAAACAAATGACACCAAAAAATAGAGTATCGTTGTTATCAAAATAGTTATAATAATCGCTTTTGGCATAGTTTTTACCGGATTTTTAACCTCTTCTGCGATATTCACCATATCCTCAAAACCAATAAATGCATAAAAAGCAACAAAACTGCCTAAAATGATAAGATACCAGCTATTTAAGCTAAAATCTGGAACAAACCTTTTATACTCGATAGAAGAGAAATCTATATAAAACAATCCAGCAACTATTACCAATAAAAGTCCAAAAATTTCAATAAGCGTAAAAATAGAAGCAAACTTTACTGATTCTCCTATCCCCCATGCAGCAATTAAAAAAAGAGATATTATTAAAATGAGTATCGAAATATCTTCAGAAATCATTATATAATTTTTTATATAACCATAAAATCCGCTTACTACGGCAGCCGCTGAAACTATACCACTAAATATCAATAAAAATCCAACAAATATGGGTAAAAACTTTTTAAATCCAAGTCCCTCTTTTACATATATAGCCTCTCCGGCACTAAAAGGAAATCTCGAAGACATTTCAGCATATGATAGTGCGGTAAAAATTACCGCTAAACAGGCTATAAAAAAAGATAAAGGAGCGTAATAACCGCTTATATTGGCAATCTCTCCGATTAATACATATATACCGGCTCCTATAATATTACCAAGCCCGTAAAAAATTAAAAAGGGTAATGTTACAGCTCTTTTTAATCTCATTTTTTTTCCATTTTTAAGTTTTTGATAGTATTATATAAAAAAAGTTTTAAGGAGGCTTTTTGAAAATCGATATTAAAAGATTTCAACCGGGCTTTAAACCAAAAATAGTAACTTATGAAGTTGAAAAAAAAGAGACTCTGCTTGAAATCTTAGAAGATATTAAAACAAAAAAAGATCCATCACTAACATTTTCAAAAGGATGCAGAAGCGGAGTTTGCGGAAGCTGCGCCCTAAAAGTTAACTCAAAAGAGGTTTTAGCCTGCGAATATAAGCCAAAAGATAAAGATTTTGTTGAGCCTTTAAGTTTTTTAGAGGTTATTAGAGATTTAGTAGTTGATATGAACAGCTCTTTAAAAAAATTAAAAAAAGCAAAAGCTTATCTCTCAAAACCCTCTTTAAAAAAGATGAATGAAAAAGAGGAAAAACTTATAGAAAAACAGAGCGATTGCATACTTTGCAACTCATGCTATAGCTCATGTCCGGTTCTTGAAACAAACAAAGATTTTCTAGGACCATTTGTTTTAACCAGAAATTATAGATATTTAATCGACTTAAGAGAAGAGAACAAAAAAGAGAAAATTGAAGCCGTGTTGCAAAATGGGATATTTGACTGCACCCTTTGCGGAAACTGCACGGAGGTTTGTCCACAGGGAATTGATCCAAAAACCGATATTATGATGCTCCAAAGCCAGGCTTTAAAATTTGGATATCAAAATCCAAATCTAAATAGCTTTGGAAGCTTCGGATTGGATTTTTGATGAAAATTGAAAACCTCCCAATTCTGTCAAATCTTCATTCAGATTTTTTTGCCACGATTAAACAAAAAGGCAAAATAAAAGAGTTTATAAAAGGATCATATCCCTTAACTTCCGAAGATACTTTGAAATATTTTTATATTATTTTAGAAGGAAGGCTAAAAATCTCCCAGATCAATCCACAAAACGCAAAAGAGCAAACTATAGACATATTAACGACCGGAGATATGTTTGATATTATCCCTCTGCTTGATAATAAACCTCATGAGATATTAACATACGCAATAGATACATGCAAAGTTTATGAGATAGAAATTGAAACAATTAGAGAATTAATCTATACAAACCCAGAATTTAATAAGCTTTTTTTACCATATATCGCAAAAAATCTAAGACATCTTGAAAATTTAGCTCTTGAGCTTAGTCTATTTGACACCTCAACAAGACTTATTAGACTTTTTTTAAAAAATATCGACCTTAAAAGTCCAAATAAACTAAAATTAATAAACGATCTACCCCATGAAGAGATCGCAAGTTTAATAGGAACAGTTAGACATGTTGTCAATCGACATATTCAGCAACTAAAAAAAGATGGGATTTTGCAAGTTGAGAGGAAAAAACTGATATTAAAAAATATAGAAAAACTTCTTAAAAATTTGCCAAAAAACATCTTTTAATAGCGACAAAAGTAGCAAAATTTTCTATAAACTTCTGTTATAATGTTCCTATCTTAAAAGAAAGGATGCAAAATGGTTAATTATCCGTTAGAGAAAGATCTATTAAAAAAATTTAGTAAATATTCAAAAATTGCCGGAACAATTTTTATTATTTTAGGCTTATCTGGAATAATATTTCCGGTTTTAATGTCTTTGGCAACTGCCATATTTTTTGGGTGGCTTTTAATTTTTAGCTCCTTATTAACCGCTTATCATACTTATAACACAAATAAAAAAGATTGGCTTGGATGGTTAAAAGCTTTTATATTTTTAATAACTGGACTTTTACTAGCTATCAACCCGGTTCCAGGAGTTGCAGCTCTTGGGATAATACTTGCTATATATTTTCTATTTGACGCATTCGCATCGGTTGCGCTCGCTTTTGAGATAAAACCTCAAAAAGGATGGTGGCTTGTTTTAATAAACGGCATTTTATCTTTAATATTAGCGGTAATCATCCTTGTAGGCTGGCCGTTTAGTTCGCTTTTTTTAGTTGGCTTGCTTGTTGGTATAAGTCTCTTTTTTGACGGTATAGTGCTTTTAACACTTGGAAGTTATGCCGATAAATTGGAAAAATAACTTAAAAAAAGCGATTAAATAGATTTGTTATCAAAAATAGTCTCTTTTTTGCATAAAATCAAATTAAAAAAGAAGCTGTTTTGGAAAAATTTTTTTTAGAGTTTATAGATCTTATAAATAAAAAAAAGTATTTTGAGGCCCATGAGATTTTAGAAGAGATATGGTTTCCAAAAAGAAAAGAAAAAACACCCGATATTTTAATACTTAAAGGTTTTATAAACGCATCTGTCGCTTTTGAGTTAAAAAAAAGAGGCAAAACCCCGCAGGCAAAAAAAGTTTGGAAAAATTACAAAAAATATTTGGAACTTATTAACGATTGTTCATCACTAAAAAAAGAGGATCTTTTAAAGGTTTGTAAAGCTATTGAAGATGAATATGAAAAAATATTATCATAATTAAAATTTTAAGTCTGAAAATAAATTTATAGATGAAAATATAAAAAATTA
>NZ_CEXZHP010000003.1:0-26007 GCF_982775275.1 Nitrosophilus sp. | reverse complement strand
CAAGCGCACGGAAGTAAAGCAGTTTACTTCCTAAAGCTTCGCTTTGCGCTTGCTCTCTTGACAAACGTTTTTGAAAATGGTATTTTCCTTTTTAAAAAATCTGGGGGAGTTTTTGCAAAAGATTTTAACTTTTGGCAGATATTATAAAAAATTATTAAATACAAAAGTAAAAAAGATACCTCTTGGGATTTCGGGTTTTACTTGTCCAAACATCGACGGAAGAGTCGCTAAAGGTGGATGCACTTTTTGCGAAAACGAATCTTTTAGTCCAAACCTCCCAAAAAACAGCAAAAAATTTTTTTTAAATCCCGACTCAAAAAACAATCCTATACTTCATAAACAGTTAAAAGAGATAGAATTTCAATATAACGCAACTAAAAACAGATATAAAAAATTGGGATATAAAAAATTTTTAGCCTATTTTCAAGCTTTTACTAACACATACGCACCTATTGATACATTAAAAGCTTTATATGAAAAAGCTCTAAGTTTAGAAGACTCCATCGGTCTAAGCATTGGCACAAGAAGCGATAGCGTAAACGAAGATGTTTTGAAATATTTAAAAGAGCTAAATAAAAATCATGAGATATGGGTAGAATACGGCATCCAATCCGTATATGACGAAACATTAAAAAAGATAAATAGAGGTCACGATAGTAAAAATATGGAAATCTGGATAAAAAAGACAAAAGAGTATGGATTAAAAGTTTGTGCCCATGTGATATTTGGACTTCCCGGCGAAAATGAAGAAATGATGTTAAAAACCGTGGAAAAAGCGATAGAGTGGGAAGTTGACTCAATTAAGATTCATCCTTTATACGTAGTAAAAAATACGGCTTTAGCCGTTGATTTTTATAAAAAAAGATTTGTTCCCATCTCCAAAGAGCAGTATATTAAAACCCTTATAAAAGCCATAAAAATGTTACCAAAAGATATGGTTGTCCAAAGGATAACCGCCGGAGTTGATGATGAGACACTTTTGGCTCCAAAATGGTGTAAAGATAAAAACCTATTATTAAACCAAATAAGAAAAGAGCTTAAAAAAGAGGGGTTTATATATTAGTCATCTTGCTATTTTTCCTTTTTTGCATCCTATCTTTTGAGGTTTTGCGTGCACCATCAGATCATAAAGAGGTGCAACAGGCGATATTTCTCCCTTTAAATTTATCCTAATTTCGGTTAGATATCCATCTTCACATATAAACTTTACATTTTTTCCGTTTCCAAACTCATCTTCAAATATCTTTCTAATTTTTGCGGTTTGAACTAATTTTCCTCTATTTTTTATAAAAAAATCCTTTACTTTTGAGTTATTAATCTGCGATACAAGCGTAATAGAATCTAAAAAATAGCTCTGTATATCCTTACCATAGCAAGTTCCATGTTTTATCCACTCATGCTTATGTAAAGAAGATAAATATCCTGGCATATACATAGCGACCATAATAGCAAGTTTTGGAGGGAGTTTTACGTTTAATTTTTCCCATTTGCCTTTTTTATCCAAAATCTTTTCTCTTTGAGAAACTTTGCAATAAACTTTTTTTGGCCAAAGGCCGTGAAGAGTAAAATTTTCTCGCCAAAAAGGATAATCCCTTTTGCATGCCTTAAAATCTTTCACTTTGCACACTGACGGAAACCACTCAATTGCCAGTTTATATTCTCCAGCAACCAATAAAAGAGAAAAAAAAGTCAATAAAATCAGCTTTTTCATATTAGCCTTTTATCAAGTATTTTAAAAATTAAATTTTGCTCAATTTATAATCTTTAAAAGGATTCAATCGTTTTTATTTGGAACGGGATAGTTTCCATCAAAACATCCCATACAGTAACTAAGATCGTTGCCTACGCTTCTTAAAAGCCCGTCAATTGTTAAATATGCCAAAGAGTCGGCTCCAATATACTCTCTTATTTTTTCTATCTCCATACTTGATGCTATTAGCTCATCTTTACTTGGAGTATCTACGCCGTAAAAACAGGGTCCTGTAGTGGGAGGGGAACTTATTCTCATATGCACCTCTTTAGCACCTGCCTCTTTTAAAATATTTACTATCTTTTTACTTGTAGTTCCTCTAACGATACTATCATCGATAACCACCAATCTTTTTCCTTTTATAAGCTCTTTGATTGGATTTAATTTCATCTTTACTTTAAGATCTCTTATCTCTTGTGTAGGTTCTATAAAAGTTCTTCCAACATAATGATTTCTTATGATTCCAAGTTCAAAAGGTATTTTGCTCTCTTCAGAATATCCAATAGCCGCGGCAAGTCCGCTATCTGGAACCGGAACCACCATATCAGCATCTACTGGAAACTCTCTTGCAAGCTCTCTTCCCATGGCTTTTCTAGCTTTATATACACTTTTTCCAAAAATGTAACTATCTGGTCTTGCAAAATAGATAAACTCAAAAATACATTTATGGGGCGTGGGCTCAAATACCTGTATGCTTTTTGGCTCTTTATCTTTTTCAAAAACAACCATTTCTCCGGGTTTAATATCTCTTATATATTTTGCCCCTATCAAATCAAAAGCGCAGGTTTCGCTGGCAACTACGTATCCATCGCCAAGTTTAGCTAAAGATAAAGGCCTAAAGCCGTGAGGATCTCTTATAGCAAACATCTTTTTCCTGCTTAAAAATATCATAGAATAAGCGCCTTCTATCTGCTTTACAGAATCTATTATCCTATCATATAGATGCTCTTTGTTGCTTTTGGCAATAAGATGTATAAGATTTTCCGTATCCATAAAAGTTTGGAAAATCGCCCCCTCTTTTATTAGATTTTTTCTAACCTCTTTTGAGTTTGTTAAATTTCCGTTATGAACCACGGCTATTTGACCAAGATCGTATCTTGCAAATATAGGCTGAGCATCCAAAATCGACTCTTCACCCGCGGTTGAGTATCTTGTATGACCAACGGCGCTATCGCCTATAAGGTTTTGAAGCTTTTTTTCGTCAAAAACCTGAGTTACAAGTCCTCTACCTTTGGTTAGATAGATCCTCTCCCCGTCACTTGTGGCAATACCAGCGGCCTCCTGTCCTCTGTGTTGGAGGGAAAAAAGTCCATAATATGCGTATTTTGCGGCATTAGGTATATTAAAAACGCCGATAACGGAACATTTTTCGTTTAATGAAAACAACTTTTCTTCCTTTTTGTTTGTTTAATAGTTAAAATTCATACATTCAACAAAAACTAAATTCCAAGACAATCATAAATAGTATAAAATCCGGCTTCTTGAGATATTATCCATTTAGCCGCTTTTATAGCGCCTTTGGCAAAAGTATCTCTACTTGTAGCGGTATGATTTAGTTCAAGAAATTCACCGTCATTATAAAAACCTACCGTATGACGTCCTACTATATCTCCTCCTCTTAAAGCAAATACTCCAATTTCGTCTTTGCTTCTTTCTCCTATATTTCCGTCTCTTCCGCTAACTCTAACTTTATTAAGATCCAAACCTCTTGCTTTTGCGGCATATTGGGCTAAAGTCAAAGCGGTTCCGCTTGGAGCGTCTTTTTTATATCTGTGGTGCATCTCAACGATCTCTATATCAAAATCTCTAAGTTTTTTAGAAGCGATCTCTACGAGTCTATTTAAAAGAGCGACTCCCAAAGACATATTGGTTGCATAAAGTATAGGCATCTTTTTTGAAGCCTCTTTAAGCAGATTTAATTGATGTTCATTTAAGCCGGTTGTTCCGCTAACTATAGGCTTTGAAATCTCTAGCGCCTTTTCAATAAGCGCTTCGGTTCCTTGAGGAAGAGTAAAATCGATAACTACATCGCTCTCATTTAACAAAGTATCTATATCGTTTGTTATAACTGCACCTTCAACATCTATATCTATCCCTTCTAAAACATGAACACAAGAAACTTTTGCCTCTTTATCCTTTTGCAAATTTTTAATCAAAAGTCTTCCTACTCTACCGCTTCCACCATAAATCCCAATATTTAACATGGTCTTAACTCTCCTATTTTTTCAATATAGTCTATTGCGTTAATTGCAGCCGTGGCCCCATCGCCTGCTGCGCAAACTACCTGTTTTGAGGCAAACTCTCTTATATCTCCTGCTGCAAAAAGTCCCGGAATATCCGTTCTCATTCTAAGATCAACTTTTACTTCTCCCCAATGATTTACGCTACATAAAAAAGAGCCATCTTTTTGTTTTAAAACTTCATTGTTAACATTCATTCCTACAAAAACAAAAACCCCAGGAACCTTTAAATCAAACTCTTTATCCTTTTGGATTATAATCAACCCTTCAAGCCCCATTTCGTTGCCGTAAGCCTTTTTTATAGTAGCGTTTAAAATAAGCTCTATATTTGGACTTTTTTTAACTCTCTCTACAGTTGCCGGAGCGGCTTTGAAACTCTCTCTTCTATGGATAAGATAAACTTTTTTGCAGATATTGGAAAGATAGATAGCCTCTTCAAGTGCAGTATCTCCACCACCTAAAACCGCTACCTCTTTATCTTTGTAAAAAAAGCCATCACAAGTAGCGCAAGTGCTAACTCCTTTGCCAAAAAACTCATCTTCACCTTCAAAACCGGCTTTTTTGGGAGTACTTCCCGTGGCTATTATCACAGCTTTTGCTTGGATTTTTTCGTTATCGGCAAGTTCTAGTAAAAAGATACCGTTACACTCTCTTGTTACTCTTTTTACCTCTTTCATCTCATGCTTTAATCCAAATTTCATACACTGTTTAGGCCAGCATTCCATCAGCTCCATACCGCTTACTACTTCGCATACTCCAGGATAATTCTCTATTTCGCTCGATTGTGTTATTTGGCCTCCCGGCATCCCTTTTTCAAACATTACAACATTTTTCAAACCGCCTCTTGTAGCATAAAGCCCCGCGGTTAAACCGGCTGGTCCTCCCCCAATGATTGCCAAATCAAGCATTTTATTCCTTTGATAATTTTTGTTTAGCGGTTAAAACGGTTAAGTTTTTTAGTAGTTAATATTATTAAAATCGTTGAGTGGTTTAGCGCTACCGAATAACTAAACCACTCAACGATTTTAATTTCAATGCGGGCAAAGCCCGCATCCGTTAGCTAAGAAGAGCGTCAAGTTTTTGCTTGAACACATCTTTGCTTGCAGCACCTACCATCTGATCTACAAGCTGTCCATCTTTGAAAAACAAAATAGTAGGTATAGATCTAATACCGTATCTTATGGCGATATCTTGCTCTTCATCGGTATTTACTTTACAGATTTTTGCCTTTCCTTCGTATTCTTCGGCCAACTCGTCAATAATCGGCGCTATCATTCTACAAGGCCCACACCAAGGCGCCCAAAAATCTACTAAAACTACGCCCTCTTTAACCGTTTCATCAAAATTTGACGCGTTTAACTCGATATATTTTCCCATATTCTTCTCCTTTAAATAAAAAATAGTTTTTCAAAGAGCAAAGCAGATTTTCTGCTAAAAAAAGATACTCTTAAATGTTTACGAGTGTAAACAGCTTTATTATACAAATTTAAATCTTTAAATATTATTAGGATATAAAATATCTGATTTTAAAAAGTGATATTTTCTATTAGCTCTATTTCGTCATTTTTTATTATTATAGCGTCTATTTGATAATCGCCAAAAAAGGAGTTTTTCATAAGAAAATAGTTAGCCGTTTTTATGATTTTTCTTAGTTTATCAAAAGTGATATTATAAACCGGGGCAAAATTTTTACCGCTTTTTACTTCGATAAAATGTAAAACTTCTTCTTTAAAAGCGATTATATCTATTTCACCAAATTTTGAATAAAAATTTCTCTCAACAATTTTAAAATTTTGTTTTTTTAAAAACTCAACCGCCAAATCCTCGGCCAATTTCCCCAATTTTTTGCTCATCTATTCTACTTTGACTTTTATGGATTTAAATCTAGCTGTTTTGACAAATTCATCGGCCTCGTCTCCAAAAAGATAGTTTATATGGCTTTTTGCGTGATGAAAAGAGACATACAGAGTGCCTCTTTTTAAACTTTTTGTAAACCTTATCTTTAAAGGTTTGCTTTTTCCATATTTTGATACCAATATAACTTTATCTTTTCCTTCAAAATAGGCTCTATCCCTCTCGCTAACAAATAAAATATCCTCTTTATGTCTTTTGTAAAGGCTGGCACACTCTTTTGTTTGAACGGCGTTGTTATAATGAGTGATAATTCTACCGGTAGTTAGATAAAAATGTATATCTTTTTTATTTATGAGCTCTTTTAACATTCCTCTTAATTTATAAGAGTTATATCTAAAATAACCGTATCCATCTTTTGTTCTAAACTCTTTTGTATGCAAAATCTCGGTATCTTTTTCTTCAAAAACCGGCCACTGAAGTCCTCTTAATGGATCTTTTTTTAATTTTTCATAACTTGCTCCGCTAAATCTATCCTTTGCTACTTTTGTAACCTCTTCCCAAACATCTTTTGAACTTTTATAACCAAAATCAAACCCGAGTCTTTTTGAGATCTCGTTTAGCACTTCCCAATCATCGGGAAGATCGCATTTTATCAGTGGGGTTGATAGATGTAGTCTTCTTTCTGCGTTTATATATACTCCGGTCTTTTCATATCCGCTTTTAACACCAAAAACAATATGTGCATATTTTGTTATTTCGTTTAAAAAAAGCTCGTTAACTACTAAAAAATCCAGCTTTTTTAAAGCTTTATGAATTTTATTTTGGTTTGGATGTATGTGGGCTATATCTTCTCCCATATTAAAAATGGCCTTTATTTTCCCCTGTAAAACAGCATCTATGATATCGGGAGTCATTAAACCTATCTTTTTTGGACTCTTATAGTCTGGCAGATAGTATGGAAGCATCCCCATATCACACGTGCCCTGAACATTGTTTTGTCCACGAAGGGGCATAAGCCCAGCTCCCCTTTTGCCTATATTTCCAGTTAATAACGCAAGATTTGCGATAGCCATAACGGCACTACTTCCGTCAATATGCTCAGTAACTCCCAACCCCCATAAAATCAAACTTTTTTTATGGGATAGATCGTATGCGATCTGTTCAATCTTTTTTGGCAAATCCTCATATCCTCTTATATGAGAAAAAAGCTCGGCCTCAGCCGTATCGTCTTTTAATATTAAATTTTTGTATTCGGTGAAATTTTTGGTTCTTTTTTCGATAAATTCTTTATCTTCCCATCCATTTTTTAAAATGGTTTTAGCTATCATATTTAAAACTAAAAGATTTGTTTCATAAGGAATAGATAGATGATTGTTGGCAAATTTTGACAAAGTTATCTCTCTTACATCAATTACTGACAATTTTACGCCGCTCTTTAGGGCTTGTAGTATCCTGTTTGCGACAATTGGATGGGCTTCGGTGGTATTTGATCCTATTACTAAAATGTTTTGGGTTTTGAAAATATCGTCAAATGGATTTGACGCAGCACCCTCCCCTATAGTAGCTCTTAATCCCCTTAAACTTGGAGAGTGACAAACTCTTGCACAATTATCTACATTGAAAGATCCGATAACCTCTCTTGCAAATTTTTGGAAAAAATATCCGCTCTCACAGCTTGTCCTAGCGCCTCCAATAGCCGCAAAGGAGTCTGGCTCTATATCTTTTAATTTCATAGCCACTATATCGTAGGCTTTTTCATAAGGAATTTTAAAAAAATCCTCATTATAAGCCGATAGATAATTTTTATAATTTTCAAAAATTTTAGGATTTTTTTCTAAAAACTCTTTACTTATTAAAGCATCTTTTATTCTATTTGGACTATATAGATATTCATATCCAAGTTTACCCTTTATACAAAGCTTACCCCTGCTAACGACTCCCTCATCTTTTGCAAAAATTTCTATGATTTGTCCATCTTCAATTTTCGCGCTTATATCACATCCAACACCGCAATATGTGCAAACTGAGTCTATTATTTGCTGTGACACGACGATTTCCTACATATAAATTTTTTAAATATTAACCAATTGAAGATGACAAATCGTTAAAAGTTATAATTAATTTTATTCTATTCTCATCATAAAAGGTTTTTCATTTACAAAATCAAAATTTTCAAGCTCTTTTAAAGCCTTTTGAATATCCTTTTCCAAACAAAAATGGGTTGATAAAAGAAGGTTTGCAAAGGATTTATGTTTTGGCTTTTGAAGCATGGACTCTATAGATATAAAGTTTTCTCCAAATAGTTTTGCTATCTTTGCTAAAACTCCCGGTCTATCCTCTACCAATATCCTAAGATAATATTTTGATTTGATCTCATCTTTATTCAATAGCTCCATTCCACTCTCAAGAGGCTTTTTAAATCCAAGCATTGGAGAGCATTTTCCTCCCCTTGCGATATCTATAATATTTGAAACAACGGCACTTGCGGTTGCGTCACCGCCGGCTCCCGGACCATAATATAATGTTTCTCCCACAAAGTCGCCAATAACGCTAACTCCGTTCATAACTCCATCAACTTTTGCTATCATCTCATCTTTTGAGATTAATACAGGATGCACTCTTAACTCTACTTTATTGTCATTTTTCTTAGCTATCGCCAAAAGCTTGATGGTATATCCAAACTCTTTTGCAAATGAAAAATCCAAACTGTTTATTTTAGTAATTCCCTCTATTAATATATCTTCTGGTTTTGCGTCTATCCCGTAAGCTATACTTGCCAAAATAAGAAGCTTATGGGCCGCATCAAACCCTTCAACGTCAAAAGTGGGATCAGCTTCTGCGTATCCAAGTTCTTGAGCCTCTTTTAAAACATCTTTAAAGTCAGCTCCCTCTTTTGCCATTTTCGTCAAAATATAGTTACATGTTCCGTTCATAATCCCTTTTATGGCTTCTATATGGTTTGCGCTCAATCCCTCTTTTAAAGCTTTTATTATAGGTATTCCCCCAGCAACGCTCGCTTCAAACTCAAAGGGAAGATCATCGGCCAATTTTTGTAGCTCATATCTATGATAGGCTAAAAGTGCTTTATTTGCGGTCACTACGGCTTTTTTGTTTTGCAAAGCCCTTTTAACCACCTCATAAGCCTCATCTATCCCGCCCATTAGCTCTACAACTATATCGATATCGGGATCGTCCGTTATTTCATAGGGATTATCCGTTAGAGGAATGTCAACTTCTCTTTTTTTTGAAAGATCTCTTACGGCTCCTTTTACTACAACTATATTTTTGCCGCTTCTTGCATTTATTATATCTTTATTTTTTTGCAAAATTTTTACAACGCTCTCTCCAACGGTTCCAACTCCTACAATTCCTACTTTTACCATATCATCCCTTTTAAGATTTATTATCTTTTAAAAATTTTTTTATATTTCTTGCGGCTTGGCGAATTCTTTTTTCATTTTCTATTAATGCTATTCTCACCCATCCTTCGCCATACTCTCCAAATCCCACACCGGGACTTACGGCAACTTTCGCGTCTGTTAAGAGTTTTTTGCTAAATTCCAAACTTCCAATATTTTCAAATTTTTTGGGAATTTTAGCCCATACAAACATCGTAGCTTTTGGTTTTGCTATCTCCCAGCCGGCTTTATTGAAACTTTCAACTAAAACGTCTCTTCTTTTTTCATATTTTAGTCTAATCTTTTCTACCTCATCCTCATGATAATCTAACGCTACGGTAGCGGCAATCTGAATAGGGGTAAACATCCCATAATCTATCCAGCTTTTAATCTTTTGTAAAGCACCTACAAGCCTTTTGTTTCCTACCATAAAACCAACTCTCCATCCAGCCATATTGTAGCTTTTAGAGAGTGTAAAACTCTCTACGGCCACATCTTTTGCGCCCTCTATCTCCAATATGGAAGGAGTTTTATATCCATCATAGGTTAAATCAGCATACGCAATATCGCTAATAATATAAAATCTCTCTTTTTTGGCAATTTTTACTAGCTCTTTGTAAAACTCTTTTGTAACCGTTGCCGTAGATGGATTGTGAGGAAAGTTTACTACCAAAAATTTTGGTTTAGGAAAAGCGTCATTTAAAGCGTGATGAAGATTTTTAAAAAACTTCTCCTCATCAACCTCAAAAAACTCATCAAAATCGAGCTTAAAATTGTGAACGCTTCCTCCGGCCAAAATAAAAGCGTAAGAGTGTATAGGATATGTAGGTCCCGGAACTATAGCTACGTCTCCCGGATTTGTCACGGCGTGAACTAAATGCACATACCCCTCTTTGCTTCCCATAGTGGCTACCGCCTCGGTTTCAGGATCAAGAGCCACAGAATATCTTCTTTCATACCAGTTGCAAATGGCAAGTCTTAGTTTATATATTCCTTTACTTGCGCTATATCCATGATTTTTTGGTTTTTTAGCCGCTTCTATGAGTTTATCGATGATTGGTTTTGGCGCCGGACCGTCAGGGTTTCCCATGCTAAAATCTATAATATCCTCTCCCGCTCTTCTTGCGGCCATTTTGATCTCATTAACAGCGGCAAAAACATATTTAGGAAGTCTCTCTATTTTATTAAATCTTATCTCGTCAAACATCTTTTCCCTTTATAGATTATAAAAATCACTCAAGCGTCACCCTAAGTCCATATTTTAAGTTACTTAGGGTATATAAGTCTGAAATTTTAATATAATATGCGTTTTGGGGCAAATAAAAAACAATCCAATCGGTTTTTTCATCTTTTTTATAAACCTTTAAAATATTTAAATTTTTATCAAATATGGTGATTTTGGGATACCATCTATTTCCTCCAAAACTTGCTATGGATATCTTTTTACCTACACTTACATTTAGCCAATATTCGCTCATCGGCCTTTTTAATCTAATTTTTTCCTTCAATATAAGTTTTTTTGCGTTTATATAAGCATTGTCTATATTTATAAAATATTCCCACTCCGTATCGCTTACTCTTTTTATCTCTATTATTTCACAACCGTTTTGTTGCAAAAATTTTGCAAAAAGCTCAGGGTCTAAGGTATATTCGGAAACAAAATCTATTTTCCATTCAAAAATCTCATCATAATCGACACTTTTTGTAAAAAAAAGAGAATATCCCATATTTCTTAAATTATCTTCTACGATTTTCATAAAAAAGAGAGGATTTGAGTTTGTTTTAAAGGTAATGATATTTTTTTTGGGGGTATCGAAAAAAAGATTTAAAAGTCCGTTTTCTTTTAAATTTTTTATAACTTTTAATATATCTATTTTATTTGGAGTTACATAATAATCTTGAGAGTTTTGAAAAATTTTTTTTATTAGTTTATAATGTCTTTGATAGGTCTGCTCACTTACCAAACTTTTTACAGACTCTTCCAATTTATCGCCGTAAAGATTTATTATGATAAAAAACAGAAGTAACAATCTTACCAATTTTTACCCCTGTTGTATTTTAAAAAGGTCTCTTTATCAATTTTTTCCAACTCTTTTGCTCTATAAAGAAATCTAAGTTTTCCTTTTTGGGTATAGTTTGTCACGTTGCCGTCTATTTCAATATCGATATTTCCATGTCCAGTTACTATTAGCTGATCTCTTGAAGTATTTAATTCTATAGGATTTGAAGTTATAAAGCTTTTTTTAGAGTAATCATCAAGATAAACAATACCTACCCAAACCTTTTGTTTTGGAACTATCGTTATCATTGGATTTATTTGTTCAACTTGAGCTTTTAAATCCTCTTTTTCTAAAGTGATATTTTCATCATTTTTTTCTACATTACTCTCTTTTGTTATGTTATTCTCTTTTTTAACGATTTTGCTCTCTTTTGCGACTAAATCTTTGGTTAAATTTTGCTCTTTTTTTTCAAAAAACTGCTCTTTTTTCTCTTTTTTTATCTCTTTTGTCTCTTTTTTGGAAAAATCCATAAAATAAATAATCAAAAACAAACCAAATATGACAATAGCTAAAATTGGTAAAATTTTGCTCTCTTTTTTCTTTTTGATATTTAGATTTTTTATAGATTCATCTTCTATTTTTTCATCTTTAGAGGTTATTAAACTCTTTTTTGCAAAATATTCGTCAATATCCTTTTTCAAATCGCTCAAATCATAATCAAACTCTCTTTCCAATATTTTGACAAAACCGAGGGCTTTTAATCTGTCAAATTTAGAAAAATCCTTTTCAAGTAAAGCTTTTATATATTTTCTGGCAATATAGGTTTTATGATATATCTCTTCTATATCTTTTTCTTTGAGTTTCTCAAAATCGCTCATTATCTCATCCTGTCACAAAGTATAGCCGCCGCTGCGCTAACGTTTAGAGAATCAAAATCTCTTTCCATAACTATTTTAACTCTTTTGTCGCACTTTTTTTCAAGTTTTGCGGGTATTCCCTCTCCCTCGCTTCCTAAAATCAATACCCTTTTTTTACCAAATCTACTCTCTCTTACATCTTCTCCATTCAAGGTAGCGACACTTATCTCAAAACCGCAAATTTTTAATTCATTTACAAGATCATAAACATTAAAATATTTTATCAATGGAAGATCAAGCGCTGCACCACTGCTGGTTCTTATGATACTTTCGATTTTTATATTTTTTACTCCGCAAAATACCAATGCATCCGCTCCAAGGGCGTAAGCCGTTCTAACGATCGAGCCCATATTTCCTACATCGGTTATCGAATACAAAACTACGATAAAATCTTTATCTTTCACATCCTTTAAATCGTAAAATTCAAAATCTTCTATCTCTATCAAAAAGCCTTGATGGTTTCCACCCCGAGCCAAACTTTGGGCTTTTTTATTGTCGATATTTAATATTTTTACTCCAAGTTTGCTAACTCTTTTAAAAAGTTTTTCATCTATTTTTTTTGAGAAAAAAAACCTTTTAATAATATCTGGATGTCTATCTAAAATATATAAAAAAATCTGCTTACCGTATACTATCATAAGCTGATTTTATCTTTTTATTACTTATTGAAAGGTTAAAAGAAGATTGGAGATTAGATATTGGAAATTTAAAACTAGGCAATGGAAAATAAAAATTAGGCTATAAGCATGAAATATTGCTTTTAGATAACTTCCTAAAACTTCGAAGTCCGACTTCGAAGTTAACTAATAGCGTAAATTCCTTTATAAAGTCGGAATATATAAAAGTTCGAAGTCGGACTTCGAAGTTGATTAACTATCTTCAATTAACTCTTCATACCACTCTTTTGCACTTTTGGGAGTGATCTTTGATAGGAGTTTGGCCTTTTGCTTCTTTGGGATATCTAGTTTTAAAATATCATCAACTAAAGATGGATTATATTCTGGCTTTTTTTGAGAAGAAACTACTACTACCCATTCGCCTTTTATATTTTCTTTTTTTAAGATTTGCACTAAATTTTGGGCTGTATCTTTATAAAATTTTTGGTATTTTTTGGTTAGCTCTTTTGCTAAAAATAGTTTTTTGTTTGGTTCTTTTTTTGAGATCTCTTCCAATAATTTTAATATTCTATGGGGAGCTTCATACAAAATCGATATATGTTTATTATTTAAAATCTCATTTAAACTCTCTTCTCTTTCTTTTCCTTTGTGAGGTAAAAATCCATAAAAAGTAAATTTTCCCTCTTCAAAACCGCTTGCAACAAACGCCGTAATTGCCGCACTTGGTCCTGGCAATACTTCATATTTGATAGAGTTTTTTTGGCAATATTTAACTAAAGAGGCTCCAGGATCGCTGATGCCCGGCATACCCGCATCGCTTACATAGACTACAACTTTATCAAAAAAAGAGGGAGTTATGGAGTTTAAAAATTCATATTGATTATGTTCATGAAAAGAGATAAATTTGGAAGATTTGATAGTTATCGAAAACTTTTCTTTTAATAGATTTAATAGTTTTTTAGTAACTCTTGTATCTTCGCACAAAAAAATATCGGCGTTTTCAAGGGCTTTAAGAGCCCTTATGGTTATATCTTCTAAGTTTCCGATGGGAGTTGGCAGAAGTATTAGCAAACTATTTTATGCCGAACTTCTTCTTAAATTTCTCAACGCGGCCGGTGGTATCTACTATCTTTTCACTGCCGGTAAAGAAAGGGTGGCATTTGTTGCATATATCTATTTTTAATTGGGGCTTATTTGACATTACAACAAAATGGTTACCGCATGCACATGTAACTTCACATTCTACATATTCTGGATGAATTCCCTTTTTCATTTTATATCCTTAATTTTTATTAGATTTCTTATTTAATTATTTAGGAAGCGAATTTTATCTTAATTTTTTTTTTATTTCAATAAAAAAAGACAATTAATTTGAAATTTCACAGCAGACCCTATAATAGAGCCTGCTGCTACATAGGGGGAGGGGAATAAGCATTATAACAAAAAAATATTTTTATTTCAATTTAATATCTATTTTTAAGCAGAAACTTTTGAAACAAGATCATAAACTGGTCCAAAAAGTGCCAACATTATAACTGCCATAAATAATCCAAGTACTATTATTACTATAGGTTCGATAAATTTTGCGACATTTTGAGCCATAAAATCGACTTTTTCATAATAAAAATCTGAAATATATTTTAGCTGAGACTCAAGCTCTCCGCTCTCTTCACCCATAGCTATCATTCTAATGGTAAAAGGAGTATAAAGGTTGCTTTCTTTTAAGGCATCAGAAATTCTACTACCTTTTGCTATTTTATCAATTGCATCTTTTATATGTTTTTTAAAAACTTCGTTTTTAATATTTTCTTGCAAAGTTTTTAAGGCATCAAATATTGGAAGACCAGAAGCTACCGATAATCTTAAATATTCTGAAAAAAAAGCTATATTAAAATATTGGATAAATTTTGAAAGAATGGGAACTTTTAATAAAAATTGGCTAAATTTATATCTAAATTTGTAGCTTTTTGATAAAAGCAGTTTAAAAATAAAAATCATTAAAAATATAATCGCCGCAACCAATAAAATATATTCTTGCATAAAATTGGAAAAAGAGATTACTGCTTTAGTTATCCAAGGAAGCTCTATATTCATCTCCTTGAAAGTTTCTATAATTTTTGGCAATACATACAATATCCATACTAACATCGCACCAAAAATAGCTAAAAATGCAAAACTTGGATAAATTAAAGCTTGTTTTGCCTTTTTTTTAATATTTTCTATTCTTTTTAAAAATTCTGAACCTTTTTTAAGAGTGTCTTGTAATTCTCCGGTTGCCTCACCTATTTTTATAAGATTTACAATGGTTGGAGTAAAAATTTTCTCATATTTGCTTACCGCCAATGATAGAGAGGATCCTTCCTTAACTTCCATAGAAATTTTATTTAATATCTCTTTTAAATCCTTATTTTGAGTCTCTTTTGCGATATCTTCCATTCCGGATTGTATAGGCATTCCAGATTTAATAACTAAATGCAAATTTTCTAATACCTCAATAATTTCCTCTTTTTTAATTCTTTTTTTTAAAAAAAATTTAGCAAAAAAAGATAGATAACTTGGTAATTGAAAAATATTTATAGGAATAGAATGCTCATATTCGATTTTTTTAAAAATATCTTCTATGTTTTCTGCGTAAACTATCTCTTTAATTTTTTTTCCGCTAGAATCAATTTTTTCAACTATATAAATCATTAGCCAACAACCCGCTTTAACTCTTCAAGAGAAGTTATTCCTTTTAATATTTTTATCAATGCATCGGTTCTTAATGATCTCATTCCCTTTTTTCTTGCCAAATTTTCAATTTCCAAAGAACTTTTACCAGAAATTATCATCTCTTTAATATCTTTGTCTACCTCCAAAAATTCAGCAATCGAAACTCTACCGCTATATCCTGTAAATCTACAATGTTCGCATCCGACTTTTTCAAATATCTTTAAAGTTTCATCAAATTTTTCTAACTCTTTTTCGCTAAAATTGTATTTTTTTAATTCATCTTTTTTTATTTCTATCTCTCTTTTACAAAAATTACATAATCTCCTAACAAGTCTTTGAGATATAACCAGTAAAAGACCTTCAGAAATCATATATGATTTTAAGCCTAAATCTTCAAGTCTCGAAATGGTGCTAACAGCATCATTCGTATGCAATGTAGATAAAACAAGATGGCCAGTAATTGATGCTCTAACGGCAAGCTCCGCAGTTTCTTCATCTCTTATTTCACCAACGAGCATGACATCTGGATCTTGACGCATAAAAGTTTTTATTGCAGTTGCAAATGTATAACCTGCTTTTACATTTACTTGAGACTGTTTAATAAATGTAAATCTATATTCAATAGGATCTTCAACCGTTAAAACATTTTTTTCTAATGAATTAATCTTTCTAAGAGCCGAATAAAGCGTTGTTGTTTTCCCGCTACCCGTAGGCCCTGTTACCAAAATTATGCCAAAAGGTTTAGAAAAATAGTATTCTATTTTTTTTATATAATCTTCTTCAAAACCCAAATTAAATATATTAAATAATGAGGCGTTTTTTGTTAAAAGTCTAAGTACTATATTTTCGCCATGATTTGTAGGAAGCGTCGAAACCCTAACATCATAATCGGTTTCTAAAAAGCTAAATGAAAAACTTCCATCTTGAGGAATTCTCTGTTCAGCAATATTTAAAGAAGATAATATTTTTATCCTAGAAACTATTGCGGGATGAAACTCTTTAGGAACCGCATAATAATGGTTTAAAACTCCATCAATACGATAAAATACATGGGTAGTATACTCTTCTGGAGTTATATGTATATCGGTAGCTTTATCTTTTACGCCGTTTTGTAAAATAAGATCTACAAAAGCAACTATATCTATCTCTTCGCCGGATGCAGCTTTTTTTATAATATCTTCTATTCTTTTTTCAATCGGATTTTCAAGCTGATAATAAAATAGTTGTGCATATTTAGCGATTTTATTTTTATCGCTAATTACAAATTTTATCTGTTTTTTTGTGGTTTTTGAAAGAAAATCCAATATATTTAAATCATTTGGATTTTCAACAGCTACGACTAAAACGGCATTTTCTTTTAATTGGAGAGGCAAAATAGGAGATGAAATAGCAAAATCTTTAGGAACAAGTCTTAAAGCTTCTTCATCGGGAACAACAGTATCCAAATCAATATAATCTAGCCTCGATTGAATTGCGATAGCTCTTGCTATCTCGTCAGAAGTTACGAAATCAAGTTCTTGTAAAATCTCGCCAAGTAACTTTGGATGCGCTTTTTGCACATCCAAAGCAACCTTTATCTGTTCTTCGTTTATATAGCCAAGCTCTTCTAATAACCTACCGATTGGTTTATTTATCATATTTTTCCAATTTGTTAAAATGCAAACCAATAAATATCTGCATAAGCATTTGAGTTTTGAGTATAATCTACATTTGATTGTATATCGCCAGAATTATACTTTCCGTCATCATACTGTCTATCTAAGGTTTCAATCGCATCTGTCGGGATATTTTGTACATATATATAATTTCCGCTAACACCGCTTCCATTTATAATATTTGCATATCTAAAAAGATATCTTCCTCCAAAAGGGGATCTTTTTGGAACAAGATTTTCATCATGCAAACTAGAATCTCCTCCGATAAAACCTGCTCCTATCAACTCTTGCCATGCACAAATTGACTCATTGTGATTTACCCAGTATTGGAAAAGGCCATCACCGTTTCCACCTGTACAATCAGTTGCTCCTAAATCACTCGTTCTATCATTTGGATCATCACCTGGATAAAAACCAAATTTATCTTGATAAGCATATACCGCCGCAACTATACCGTTTACATCGTTTTTGACTCTTTTTAATTTTGCGTTGTCAATCATAGCTTTGCCCTTGAGCACAGCACCTAATATAAGCCCTATAATTACTAGCACAATTGCCAACTCAACCAATGTAAATCCGCGTCTTTTCATATTACCTCCTTAAAATAAAGTTAATCATAAAAACCTATTCCAAAATTTGATATCTCAACATATTGAGTTGAACCCCATGTTCCTTCGGTAAAGCCAATTTTTACCTCTTTTAAATCTTTGGACAACTCAAAGCAATGTGATATCGTAGATTCTTTTTCTTCATAATCTTTTGTTAAATCATCACAATTTTCGCAATCAACCCAAACTTCCATTTTAGCAAATTTTCCGTTTTTTTTTTGATCTTCACAATTATTGTCAGAATAATTGGTATGTATTTCAACCCTTACACTATGTGTTACCCCATCTTCTAACCATGTGACATTAGACGTGTGATAACATCCTTTGCCGCTACTACATGGTGGATTTAATTTAGTTCCGTGATAATTGTTTCCCTGTTTTTCACTAATTAAAATTGCTGTATGATTATATGGAAAAGGATCATTTTGCCCCCAAATACTTGGATAATTATCAAACTCAACCGCTATACTGTCTCCGGGTAGTCTATTATACCCCATATCACTTCCAGCACCCCCACATACATCGGTATCGTTTTTACCTGTCATCAAAGCAAACGTAAAACCATCCGCATATCTTCTACTATCCCTTGAAGTATCAATTAAAGCGAATTTAAAATTAAAAAATGCTCTCATAGTTTTATTTGCCAATATTTTATTTTCAGGATACCAAAAGCATCCATATCCTTTACTCCCATACACCCCTCCACCTAATAAAAGAGTGTTATCTTGAGTATCGGTTTGTATAGCGTTTGGATCACCTTCAGCTTCATTAAATTCAGACAAATCTTCCGCAAAACTTATTTGGGCACCATTTGGACCGTTACTAGAATTATTACTGGATGTTTGCGGATTTATCGTTATTACAAAAGATTTTGAAGTTACATTGTCATTATTTCCGTTTTGATCATTGTCGTCTCTAACATAGATTTTGATATTATACGTTCCTTGAGATGTTGGTGAGCCAAAAATAGAAAAATTATCACTTTGCTCCCATAAGGATTCGTCATCATTTAAACAATCGTTAGATTTGTATGATGGAGTAGAAGACAGCCCTAAAGGCAAATCTCCTTCATAACACCATTTATACTTTCCACCGCTACTAAAAGGAATGCCTCCACTAGCATAAATAGTCGCATTATAATCATTATTTACGTAACCGTAAGGTAATTCGTTATTTACAATATTTATTTGGGAACCTTTACATCCTGCCTTTACCCTTAAATCGTTTAATGTTACCCATTCTACAATATCATCGTACTCTTCTACCCTATTTATATCTGTAGAATTATCATCTACTTTTATACTTGGTTCGTATATTTTTATCTCATTTGGATTGACGGAAGTATCTATTGATGTTTGTATATTATAATTAGCCCCTCCGCTAAAAATAATAAAAGCAATATCATTAACCTTTTGCGTAATAGTGGAACAAGTATTATCTTTACATCTTTTTAAAATAATATTCGTTGTTTTTCTTTCGCATATAGAGTTGTTATTTAAAAGATTACTATCAGCTATATATCCAAAATCTTTTCCCCAACTATCTTTTATAGTTTTTACAACATTTTTAAACTCACTATTTGAAGGCAACCTATCATAAGAAGTAGCGTAACTAACAACAGCTTCAACATTTGCTTTGAGATTGTCTTTTGTTTCTATTATTTTACTTCTTTTCACTAGTAACGAAAATATTCCCATTCCTCCTCCAAGCAGGAGTCCAACTATTACAAGAACGATAGCAAGCTCAATTAATGTAAATGCTTTTCTCATTTAATCGCCTCTAATTGGTTAATTCTTTTTTTTATTAACTTAACAATTTTATTATCGGGAAAATCTAATATTTTTTTATAATATTTTAAAGCCTCTTTATATTTCCTTAAAAAATCCAAGCTTCTAGCGTAAGCGTATATAAAATATGGATTGTTATTATTTTTTTTATACGCCTCTTCATAAAAATCAAAAGCGATCTTAGTATTATTTTCTTTTTCAAATATATATCCCAATAATAGCTCTAAAAAACCGTCTTCAGAAAAATTTAAATTTTTTAATAAAATATCTTTGGCTATATCAATTCTTTTTTCCTCTATTACACCAATACAAAAAGCATATATTAACGGCTCTTTTTTTTCTATCAATTTAATAAAGTTGCTAAATTCATAATATTTTTTAGTTTTACCCATTAAATAAGAGATATTGATGATTACCGAATCACTATGTTTGCCAATTCTATATATCTTTAAATACTCGTTTAAACTCTTTTCATATTTATTCTCATTAAAATATCTATCCGCCTCCGATAAAATAAACGTGATTTCGTTTCGAGTAAATTTTTTTCTTCTAGTTTTAACTTCTTTAGACTCTTTTGCCAATTTTATACGGTTTAAAAATCTGCTTCTTTTCATTTTTACTATAAAGGCATCACTATAACCTAAATTTTTAATATATTTTAAATTTTTTTTTATTTCATAAAAATTTGAATTTATGTCATATCTTACTACATAATATTTTCCTATTTTTATGATAAAGCTTTTTTTAAAAATATCTTTTGGAAGTCTATTTGCAAACCTCTTTGTAGAAGATAAATTAACAGCAGTATACAATTGAATAGTATAGACATTTTTAATATTTAAAATATCTTTTTGTTCTTTTATGTCTATTTCTTCACTTGCAAAAATAGTACAAAAAAAAATTAAAAAAATTAAAAAATTTTTAATCATTCTTGACTACTTTCAGCTTTAAAAGAATTACCAACTCTTTTTTTGTTTTAATATTGTCCTGTTTTATAAAAAATTTACCGAAAATCGGCAAGTTTGAAAATCCTGGCACTTCTTCGGTAGTTTTTATATCCATATCGCTAATTAATCCGCCAATAATTATCAAATCCCCATCTTTTGCCTTTACAACGGTTCCAGCCTCCTTTATATTTAGTTTTGGAGCTTTAGCCACTACTTCACCGTTATCTTCAAAAGTTATTATTTCTTCTATATAAGTGGATACTGGGACAATATTTAATAAAATTGTCCCATCATCTTTCACGATAGGAGTAACTCCCATGGATATGCCTTCTAAAACGTCTCTTCTAGTATATGTTATTTCAGGAACTACGGAAGTGGTAGATCCAGATGATACCGCGGTATATTCAACCTCTTTTTCCCAAAAAGGAACGATGTCTCCAGAGAGTATCAAAGCACTCTGCCCGCTTAAAACTCTAATTCTAGGATTTGATAGCGTTTGAACATCTCCAGAGGTTTTTAATGCTTGTAAAAGCAAATTTAAATTTTCCCCGGTAAATTTTATACTACCAGCAATGGCACCGCTTAAACCTAATGTTTGAGCAAATTCCAAAGTTCCTTCATTCGCAAAGTTGTTAAATACATAATTCCAATCTATCCCGAGCTGACGCCCTTTATTTAAAATAACTTCTAAAATCTTAGCCTCTATTAAAACCCCTTTGCTTGATTGATTTAATATAGTTTTTATTAATTTTTCTATTCTATCTACATTTTCTTTCCGATCATGTACTATTAAAGTTCCAGTAAATTTATTTAAAGTGTATTTTCCGTTTTCAGATATCAAAGCTTTTATATTTTCTTCAATCTGAGCATAAAAATCGTTTGATTCTTTTGGATTTTCGTAATCCAACGAAAAATCTCCACTTAAATTTTGGTTGTTTGATGAACCTCCCGAGCTTCCACCTCCACTTGAACTATTTGATCCTAAAACATCTCCTCCCAATTTCGAGGTAAAAGATGAGTTTGTATGAATATAAGGTAATTTGAATATTTTAGTAATATTTAGCTTGATATATAAAATATTTCCTTTTACCTCATAATAGCATCCCGAAAGCTCCATAACAGTTTCTAAAGCTTTTTTTAGCGGTGCTTTTGTTAAGGTTATCGTGATTGGTCTATTTACATCTATTTCCTTATCTATAACTAAATTTAATCCTGCAGCTTCCGCAATAGAATATAAAAGCTTAGCTAAAGGAGCATCAACAGCAGAAAATGTAAAATATCGGTTTTCAAAAGGAGAGGGCCTTTTATATGGAGATGGTAACACTATAGGCGGCGGAGACGTATTAGTTTTCGATTTTTCTTTATTAAAATCGAGTCTAAATCTTTCCTGCATCGTTTTAGGTTTATTTATTTCCTCTGTTTTTACCGCACAGCCCCAAAATAAGACTATTAATAAAAAATATATTACCGTTTTAATATATTTATCCATTTTACACCTTCATCTGTTTTTATTTTTACTCTTTTGTTTCTAATATCCAATATGGTTATGCCATCTATTTTATCTCCGATTTTAACAAGTTTATTATTTAAATAAGCTCTTTTTTTACCATTACCTATAACCGTGTATTTCAAAATAAAGTTGCCGCTACTTTTATACTTTTCTTCATTTTCATTAATAGGTTTAAAAATTTTTTTTGCCAAATTTACATTGTTACTATCAAACTTTTTTAATATTTCATAATTATTTAAATTATTGCTTAATATAACATATCTTCTTGCTATATTTTCTTTTATTTGAACATGTAAAGGTGCTTCTTTTTCATAAAAAAAATACTTTTTTGCCTCTTCTTTAATTTCATAACTAAAAAAATATATCAAACCGAAAATAAAAAAAGGTGTCAAAAGTAATAATATCTGTTTAAAATCAATATATATTTTCACCTATTCCCCTTTAAAAGGAATAATAAAATCTAAATCGCTTTTTATATTTCCATTTTGGTATTTTAAAGTTTTATGTATGACAATAACGTTATCTATTCTATTTTTTTCAAAAAAATTTGCATATTTAATCGAATCGCTTACATTTTTTATTTTAGAATCCAAATTTAGATTTAATATTATTTTGTTATTCATTTTTTTATAATTTTTAATCTTTAATCCGTATCTATTCTTATATTTATCAAAAAGGCTTATAATCTCTTTTTCTCCATTTTGCAAAGATAAGGTTTTTATTTTATTATCTTGAATAAAAATAGATAATTTTTTATTAATATTTGAAACGTTTTTTATTTTTTTTATTAATAAATTATATTTTGAAATTTCTTTATCTAGCGCTTTATCCTTTTCCTCTAAAATTTGAAAAATAATGAATAATATCGAAATAGTTAAACCAAAAAATATTGAAAAAATCGCTTTTTGAATCATTTCTTACTCTTTTTTCTATTTAATACTAAAATGGCTTTGAACTCTAAATTTTCAAAATCTAATGTACTCTTATTAACGATTTTATCCCTTTTTTTCATTTTATCCAAAATTTTTTCAAACTCTTTTTTTATTCTCATTAATCGGTTCAACGAATCAAATCTTTTAAAAAAAGTAACTTTAATAGTTGTTTCATCCGATTCAACTTTAATTGGTATTAATACTCTAATGAGGGGCTCTAAAACGGCAAGGTCTGATAAAATCTCTTTTTGAAAGGAGTTATTTAAATTCTCAATATATTCGTTATAATATTCTAAATCCTTTAAATCTAAAATTTTTAAATTTTTTTCTAAAATAAAAATCCTCTCTTTTTTCTCTTTTATTAACTCCTCTTTTTTTAAGATATCAAAATATTTAGATAAATCTATATAAAGATAAAAAATTATTGGAAAAATAAAAATAATAAAAAGGGCATTACTAATGATATTAAACTGTTTCTCTTTTTTTATTTCAATTGGCTCAAAATTGTATTTTTTCTCTAGATAAGCCAATCCTAAAAGTATGAAATGATTTAAAAATTGCTCATTATTTAAATCGTTTGTAAAATTTAAAGGGACAGAAATTTTCGTATCTATTCCCGATAAATTATAAAAAATTTGTTCATTATTATAAATATCACCGGATATATATAGATTTTTAAAATCTATTCCTCTATTTTGCTGTTTAATAAATAAAACCGTTCTAGATATATCTGAAGCGATAATTTCGGACTTTAAAAGAGGATTTTCGATAAAAAGATTACTTTCTCTAAAAAAAATCATCTTTTTTTCAAAACATGCAATATAAATAATTCGATTATTTTCAATATGTGTTGCAATAAAGGCATCTTCAATACCTAATTTCATATAATGAGATTGTAATGAATGATAATCGGTGGTAATTAGTTCAATATTTTTTTTATTTTGGAAAAAAACTATATTTTTATCAATATCCTTTTTCTTTATAGCTTCAACAAAATAGATATTTTGATTTTGTATTTCATTTTTTTCTTTTAATGAAAAATTAAATATAAACTCTTCTTTTAAATCTTTTTTTAAATTAAATTCAATAATCTTTTCAATCGTATTTTTGTTTTTTATATTACTATTGATAGAAATCTCTTTTTTTATAATTTCGCTCGGCAAAAAAGATATAAAAAAATTTTTTCTTTTTTTTATTTCATTTAAAAAAAGCTCCTTATCTTCATACTCTTTTATTTCATATACTTTAAAAATATTCTTTTTAATTGAAACGTCTGCTAGTATGAAAGAATTTTCTTTAATTCTTACTAAGCTTTTTTTCACATGACCTCTTTAATATAATATTTTTGCCGAAACAGATATTGCCGCACTTTCGCTTTTTAAAATCATATCTGTATCAAAACCTTTTGTTTTTAAATTTTGAAACATTTTATTTTCCCTAACCGAAAATCCACCCTCAGGCCCAATAAGGGCTCTTTTAATATTATCGGCACAATTTAATTTTTCTTTATGAAAATTTATAATTATTATATTATCATACCTAAGTAAAATTTCATTTAAATCTTTTAAAACCTCAAGCTCCATTAATCTGCTTCTACCGCACTGTTGACAAGAATTTATCAATATTTTATTTAATTTTTCAAATTTTAATCTAAAATTTTTCTGACTTCTATCGCAATATACGAAGGTTATTTTTGAAACTCCTATTTCATTTAACGTAGGCAACGTTTTTTCTATGGTTTTAGGGTCTATAACGCACCATATTAGATGAAAATATCTTTTTGGCAAAACCTCTTTTTTCTCTTTGCTTACAAGAGACAAAAAAGCCTTTTTTCTTGTTACATCCTCGATTTTATAATAATATAAAAAATCGTCTTTTAAATTTCTAAATGGAACTATATCTCCTTTTTTTTCTCTTCTTACTTTAAAAAGATAGTTATAAACCTCCCCTTCTACTTCTATAAACTCCTTTTTGCACTCTTCAAAATATACAAACTGCATTAGTTTATTATCCTTGCCAATATATAGATAACAACTCCCGCTACCGCCTCGCTTAGATATATCTTTGAAGCATACTCTTTAAACTTTTTTTGAAGATCAAACTCTTTTGATTTAATCACTCTTATCTTTTTATATAAAATTATTTGATGAACCAAAATCGCAACCGCCAAAAATATCATTAAAAATATCTCTAAATTCCATAAAGTAAACTTAGTTACCGCCATTACCGTTATACCAGTAAATGCAGTCATTCCAAAGATAATGTTTTGAATTAATAGTAAATTTTTAAATTTTTTTGAAAACTTTATAAAATTATCCTCTTTTTTGATAAGAAAAAAGTAAAGTTGTGATAAAATCAAAAAAATAGCGACAAACATATGTATATGAATAGACATTTGAACCATCTGTTCCAAGAGCGCTCCTTTTTTATTGTAGGTAGAAGGTTGAAGGCTGAAGGAAGCCTTTATATAAAATTATATCAAAAGGATCTTTATGAAAGTAACTATTGATGAAGGTTTACAAATAATAGAAAAAATAGACCCTATTAAAAGAGTTGAAACTTTGCCTATTGAAGAGGCAATAAATAGAGTTAGCGCACAAGAGTTTGTTGCAAAATTTGATCTTCCAAGATTTGATAATTCCGCAATGGACGGATATGCTGTGAAACTAAGCGACGCAAATAGATGCGTAAAAGTGATAGATACTATATTAGCCGGCGAAGATAAAGATATAAAATTGGAAAAAAATATTGCCATAAAGATAATGACCGGAGCAAAAATACCAAAAGGTTGCGAAGCCGTAATACCTTTTGAAGATGTAAAAATAAAAGATGATCTTGTGTGTTTACCACAAAAAATAAAAAAAGATGCAAATATAAGAAAAGCCGGAGAAGATGTTAAAAAAGAAGAATATATAGTAAATATAGGCGAAGTTTTAGATTCATACAAAATAGGACTTTTGGCAAGTCAAGGATACTCTTATATAAAAGTTTTTAAAAAAGTAAAAGTGGGGGTTTTTGCTACTGGAAAAGAGTTAAAGATGCATTTTGAAGAGATAAAACCACATCAAATATACAACTCC
>NZ_CEXZHP010000002.1:10505-26957 GCF_982775275.1 Nitrosophilus sp. | reverse complement strand
ATCTAACATTTTATAATCTGGATGGAATCTTGAAATATGCCAAGGCATATTTGGATCAATATCGGCTTGAAATTTGGCGATGTCTCTTAGTTCTTGATCGCTATCGTTAATACCGGGAATAATTAATGTTGTAGTCTCAATCCAGATGCCTTTTGAATGGGCGTATTTGATAGCATCTAAGACCGGCTTTAATCTTGCGCAACTAATTTTTTGGTAGCTTTCATCTTTGAAAAATTTTATATCTATATTCATTGCGTCTAGATATGGAGCAAGCTCGTCTATAGCTTTTCTTGTTTCAAAACCGCTTGTAACATATACGTTTTTTAATCCTTTTTCGTGAGCCAATTTTGCCGTATCGTATGTATATTCAAAATAAACAATCGGTTCGTTGTATGTATATGCTACAGATTTGCATCCGGTCTCAATAGCGAGTTTAACGATATTTTCGGGCATAAGCTCTTGTCCAAAAACTTCATATCCGTGGGTTTGAGGATGTTGGCTAATTTCCCAATTTTGGCAAAATTTACAGCAAAAATTACATCCAACGGTCCCAATGGAAAAAACTTTGCTATTTGGAAGAAAATGAAAAAGGGGTTTTTTTTCAATGGGATCTATATGTGCAGCTGCCGCAAGGCCGTAAACCGTGGATTTTAGTTTTCCATCTTCGTTTACTCTCACTCCACATTTTCCATACTCTCCCGGTTCTAATTTGCATGCGTGAGCGCAGGCTAGGCATAAAACCTTTTTATCTTTTAACTCTTTGCTAAGCCATGCATCAGCTACCATAATATCTCCTTCAATATATATTTTCCATTATATCAAAAATCATAAAATTTAGGGCATTTTAGGAGGTTCTATCTTTTTATCGCATAGAGCGTACTCTTTGCCTACTCTTGCTATAAGTTCTAAATCTATATGATATTTTTGAGGATCGGTTACAAACTTATCATCTACAAAATATTTTTCTATCTCTAAAATTAAGGGAATAGTTTTGCTATTTTTTAGTTCGATTTTTTGATATAAAGTGCAAAAAAAAGCTGCCGGAGTATCCTCTATAATAGGTGGATAATCCTCAAATAGCTTTTTTGTTTTAATATCAAACATTTGAGCTTCGCTAACGTTTGAGGGGAGCTCTTTTGAGCTATAGTGCATCTTTTTTAGATTTTTTTGATCCACCATGCAAATGGTGCATTTTTTTGTTTCTAAGATATTTCTTAAACTATCTTTCATAGATCCATCTTTTTTGTGCCCGATAGAGACAACAAGAGTTGGGGGATTTGAAGATAGAGCCATAAAATAGCTAAAAGGAGCTATATTTAAAGTTTCATTTTGTGTTACTATCCATGCTATTGGTCTTGGAATTATGGTATGGCTCATAATTTTGTATCTATCGGTTAAAGAGAGTGATTTAAAATCTATATTCATACCTATCCTTTATATAAACTTTTCGATATTTTCTTTTAAATCCTCAACTATCAAACTCATCTCAAGATATATGGAGTAGTATCTGTTTTTTGGATTTATAAACTCTTTTTTGCTCTCATAGGAGTTCCACAATTCTTCTACTTTGTCAAAATCCCCGTATTTTAGCGCCTCCAGTGTTGATGCGGCATCGATAAAACCCTCTATTATCAAAGCGCTCTCATCATCACACATATTTAATATCTCTTTTAATATCGTTGCTGCCTCTTTAAAACTTTGCTCATTTACGGCATCAATATATCTAAACATATATTTTTCTATACTCATCTTATCTCCTTTATTGGGCTATTAAGCCTTTTTTATAGCAGCTAATGTCAAATTCGCATACTATATTTGGATCGTATACTAAAAGCTTTTCATCTTTTTTTGGATAATCTTGTCTACTTAAAAAATGTTTTATACAATTAATTCTAGCCTCTTTTTTATCGTCTGCTTTTACTATAAACCATGGAGCAAATGCAAAATGGGTTCTAGAAAACATCTCATCTCTTGCTATAGAATACTCTTTCCAAAGTTTTTGGGCAAGCTTATCAATTGGACTTATTTTCCACTGCTTTAGAGGATCTTTTTTTCTCTCTTCAAGTCTTCTTTTTTGCTCTTTTTTTGATATATCAAGATAATATTTTGTAAATCTCATCCCTTCATGCACAAGTAGATGCTCAAAATTTGGCACCTCTTCCATAAACTTTTCATACTGCTCGTTTGTGCAAAAACCCATAACCTTTTCTACTCCCGCTCTGTTATACCAGCTTCTATTGAAAAACACCATCTCTCCGCCTCTTGGAAGATAGTGAATATATCTTTGAAAATACCAATATTTTTTATCAAGTTCGGTAGGTTTGCTAAGGGCTACCACTCTTGTATCTCTTGGAGATAGATGTTCTGTAAATCTTTTTATCATACCATCTTTTCCCGCTGCGTCCCTTCCTTCAAAAATCGTGCAAACTTTTATATCTTTTTCAATAACATATTTTTGGAATTTCACAAGTTCAACTTGGAGCCAGTAGAGGGTCTTTTTATACTCTTTTTTGTCCATATTTTGCCTTTAAGAGTAGTTGTGCTATATTTATTATAGTATGATAATTTTTACTAAAGGTTAAAAAATGAAAAAGACGCTTTTGTTTTTGGCTCCTTTTTTGCTTTTTGGAGACACCATAATCAACACAACAGTAGGATGTGCGGATTTAAAGGATATAAAAGAGATCGATATTATGCTAAAGAAAAATATAGATATTGATCTTGAGATAGTAAAAAGAGGATGTAGAGTTTTTTATCCCAAAGAGAAAGTCGAAGTTAGAATGGATATAGGGGAAAAAGATGGATTTGTTCAAGTTTTTTTCCCAAAAACGGGCGAATATTTTTATATAAAGAAAAAAGATATAAAAATAGAGCAACCTGGAAGAAAAAATATATTGAAATTTTAAAATAGTTTGCCTATTTTTTTATATCCTATATAAAACATTATCAATCCCAAAGCGGTGACTCCCAAAAAGTAGGGCCAAAGATCAAAAAATGGCGTCCCTCTAAAAAATATACTCTCACTTCCTTCAATATAGTATCTAAGAGGGGATAATAAAGATAGTTTTTGAAGCAAAGGGCGCATCGCATAAATTGGAGTCCAAGCTCCACTTAAAAATATCAAAGGCATCATTATTATAATAGATAGTTGCGCAACCTGCATAACGCTTCTTGAGATTGCGGCTATAAAAAGTCCTATGCCTCCGCTTGTTAACGAGTATAAAAGGCTAAGAAGCATAAAAGCCCAAAAAGAGCCGTTTAGAGGTGTATTAAATATTTTAAAAACCACAAAACCCAAAGAGAGCAATATCCCGCATAAAATGATAAAAACTTGTGAAAAAGTTTTTGCAAAAATAATAATTTTTGAATCAACGGGGCTTAGAAGCATAATATCCCAAGTGCCTTCCTCTTTTTCTTTGACAAAAACCACAGCGCTTAATATCACCATAAGCAAAGTTATAACCGATAAAAGTTCTGTAAAACCAATAAACATTTTGCTATCGGAGTTTTGATTGAATAGTTTATGAATCTTTATATCAACGGGGATTTTTAAATCGGCAAAATTCAAAAGAGTATTTTGTATATAGCTAAGTGTGATATAGCTTTGGGAAGCAGCCGTAGAGTCCAATAATATATTTATTGTTGCGATATTATTTTTTATAAAATTTTTTTCAAAATCCTTATCAAATATAAGTCCAACGATGATCTTTTTATCAAAAATTGCCTTTGTTAACTCTTTTTGCGAATTAAATATAACGGGAGTTTCAAATTCTGGTTTATGAAAATGTAAAAGAATCTTTTTTGAAAGCAAAGAGTTGCTCTCATCTACATATCCAACTTTTACGTTTTGAGGTTTTACCTGTATCCCAGCCCCAGCTATGTAGATATCAATAGTAAAAGAGTATAATATTACCAGCACAAGCCCAATAGACCTTAAAAATGTGATAATCTCTTTTGAAAAAACCGTATAAAAGATTTTAAAGTTTTTCATTTTAGCTCCTTTTTAAGAGCTAAAGTTCCTATTGTCAAAAGTGTAGCGGCGTAAAATATCAATATAAGTAAATATAGAAGAGTTTTTGACGAGTTTAACCCTTGGGCGATTAAAAAGGTGTCATAAACTATATGGTTATAATACATAACCGGGAAAAGGTGAGCTTCGATATAGGACTCTCCTTTCATTGAAGATATGGGCATCAACATTCCAGAGTATAAAAATCCGGGAATTATTGTGATAATAATTGTCAAAACAACTGCAACTATCTGTCTTTTTGTTATTATAGAGACAAGCAGGCCTATTGATAAGCTAATGAGTATATAGATTTCAGAACTTATCCAATATAATAAAAAACTTCCTCTAAAAGGCACCTCAAAAAGATATACCGCCCATAAAAAAAGTATAAAAATATTTACCGAATGAAGGAGAAAAACGGGAGTTAATTTTGCTATTAAAAACTCAAATTTTTTAATGGGAGATGAATAAAAATTAAAAATTGTTCCTTTCTCTTTTTCTTTAACTATCAATAAAGCAGAAAGCATTGCTGGAGCCACAAGCAAAATCAGACCTATAAGTCCTGGAACTATCGCGTTTTCGTCTCTCATAGCCTGGTTAAAAAGAGCTCTTTGATTTATATCTATAAATTTAAAATTTAAATTTTTTATATTCTCTTTTGCCATATTTAAAATAACACCCAAAACATAGCTTTGCATAGTCATAGCTCTAATTGGAAAAGCTCCGTCTATAAATACCGCTATTTCGCTTTTTTGGTTGTGCAAAAGGTTTTTTTCAAAAGAGGATGGGATGATTATTAAAATATCTGTTTTTGCTTTTTTAATCTCTCTTAGAGCCTCTTTTTCGGAGATATTTAAAACTTTCGTATCAAAATATTTTGAGTGTTCAAATTTGCTTATTAGTTGGTAAGAGAGTTTACTTTTGTCGTTGTCGATGATTATGGTTCTGGCGTTTGTTACTTCCATCCTTATTCCATATCCAAATAAAATGATCACCATCGTAGGCATAAAATAGACCATAAAAATCATTTTTGATCTAACAAGCTCTTTAAACTCTTTTAACATATAGGCTTTAATTACGCTAAGTTGCATTTTATGCCTTTTTATGTAACTTCAAAAAAATATCTTCAAAATTTTTTGCTTCTGGAAATTTTTTATATAGATTTTCTACGCTATCATCGGCGATTTTTTTACCATCTTTTAATAAAACGATCCTATCGCAAAATTCCGCTTCGCTCATATAGTGCGTTGTTATGAGTATAGATATATTCCAATTGTTTTTTAGTTGATGTAAAAGATCCCAAAATTGGGCTCTTGCCATAGTGTCAACCCCACTTGTTGGTTCATCTAAAAACAAAACCACAGGCTCGTGAAATATAGCAACCGCTAATGAGAATCTTTGGTTGATGCCTAAAGGAACATCTTTGGGAAAGCTATCAAGATATTCGTAAAAACCTAACGATTTTGAGTATCTATCAATTTTTTCTAAACTCTCTTTCATAGAGAAGTTGTGCAGTGTGGCAAAATAGATGAGATTTTCTCTGATGGTCATATCTTTATAAAGGGAGAAATGTTGACTCATATATCCTATTTTATCTTTTAACTCCTGCCTTTGTTTGTATGATTTTATCCTTTTTCCAAGAAGGTAAAGTTCTCCTTCGTCTATTGGGTAAAGCCCTAAAAGCATCTTGATAAATGTTGTCTTACCGGCTCCGTTTGCTCCAAGAAGACCCAAAATCTCTCCACTTTTTAATTTCATATCTATATGATCGTTTGCTACAAATTTGCCAAATCTTTTTGTTAACCCTTTGGCCTCCATAACTATCTGAGGGATTTTTTTCTCTTTTTTTCTTTTTTGGATCTTGATTTTTGGCAATGTTTTTTTCTTTTTAAGAGCGTTTATAAAAAAAAGACTCTCTAAAGTGGGTTTTGCGTGAGGAGCATTTAGGGGTTTTAGAGAGTATGTTCTTTTATTGAAAGTTACGCACTCTTTGCACTCTTGCTCTTGGTATGTAAAATCTTTTGCCAAATCCAAAAGCTCTCTAACGTTTCCTTTTGCGATAATCTCTCCTTCGTCAAAAAGAAATATTTTGTCAAATTTTTCAGCCTCTTGCATATATGCGGTGCTTATGATGGATAAGGAGTTTTTTTTATTCTCCTTTAAAATCTCCCACAATTCCATTCTACTTAATGGATCTACTCCCGTTGTGGGCTCATCCAAAACAAGGAGTTTTGGTTTATGTATAAGGGTGCATATCAAAGATAGTTTTTGCATCATACCGCCGCTTAAATTTCTAGCTAGTCTATCTCTAAATCTGGAAAGCCCTGCCATCTCAAGGAGTCTTTTTTTATACTCTAAAAACTTTTTGCTTTTTTTTATGTTTCTTATGGAAGTGAAAAACTCTAAATGCTCTTCTACCGTTAGGTCCGGGTATAAAACCAAGCCTATTCCTTGAGGCATCAGTCCCAAATAGGGCTTTATATATTCGGCTTCTTTTGGATTGCGGTATGTAAAATTTTTATATTTTATCTCTCCTTCAAATTTTATAATACCGCAAATTGCGTGCATTAGGGAGCTTTTTCCAGACCCATCGGCCCCGATAAAGCCGATAATCTCTTCTTCTTGGGCAAAAATTTGCGCGTTTTTTAGGGCTATTTTATTTTTATATCTAACGGTTACATTTTTTACCTCAAGAGTTGACAAATTTAGCCTTTAAATAAAATATTATTAAAATCGATAACAAACCAAAAAGAGAGAAATTTAAGGCAAAATCTATCCCAAATCTCTCCCATAAAAACCCCACTATATAGGCACCAATAGCGCCAAAGAGAGCCACACCTGCGTAAAATACTCCATAAACGCTGGCTTTGTTTATGGAATAAGAGGCTATATAGGCTCTGTTGGCGTTTAATGAAAATACGGTAAATAGCCCTAAAAAGGCGTATGCTATCCATGTGAAAATTTCGGATTTAAAATATAAAAAAAGAAGTGAAGTTATCCCAAAAAGATAGGAGATAAAAAGAGTGTTTTTAACTCCTATCTTATCTATTATGATTCCAGAGATATAACTTGTTAGAGTTTGAGTTAAGGTTGAGACTATAAACAAAAGAGGAATAAAGGCTGTTTTGATGCCAACCTCTTTGGCCTGCATAGTAAAAAAAGCCTCATTGAAAAAAAAGAGTATAAAAAGAAAATAAAAAAAGAGATCAGATATTATCTTTTTGTCTTTTTTTGATAGTTTAAACTCTTTTTTCTCTTTTTTTTTAGGTATATCTTTAACAAAAAATATAACTATAAGCAGCGCTAAAAAGCCGGGGATAATGGTAAGAAGAAAGATGTTTCTAATAACCTCTTCGCTTTTTGAGAAAAAATATAAGATCAAAAAAAGAAAAATAGTCCCCGATAGCTCTCCAAAGATATCTAAAGTTTTATGAAAACCAAAGGTTTTACCCATCTGTTTTTTTTTCCCGAAATAGGCGATCATAGCATCTTTTGGCGCGGATCTAAATGCCTTTCCCAATCTTTCTAAAGCCTTTAGAGCCGCAACGCTTTTATAAGTTGACGCAAATGCCATAAGGGGTTTGCTAAAAGCCGAAAGAGCATAACCTAAAACCACCAAAGGCTTAACTATCCCGTATCTATCGGAGATATATCCACTAAGAAGTCTAAGGGCGTATGAAACAAAAGTCGCAACCGCTACAATTAGTCCAAGTTTATCCATACCTTCGTTTAAATAAATTACGACAAATATTGGCAAGATAGGATTTATCATAGCGGATGCAAAATCTGTAAAAAAACTTGTCAATCCTAAATAGATAATATTTTTATTCATATCAAAATCTCTTCCAAAAATCTTTGCTAAATAAAATAATAAACGTATAAAACTCAAGTCTTCCTATGATCATAAATAGGGCTAAAACAACTTTTTGAAAATCTGTGAAAAAAGCAAAATTTTCAGCCGGCCCTACATGGGAAAACCCAGGACCTATATTTCCTATGCATGCTATAGATGCGCTAAATGAAGTTAAAAAATCGTATCCGCTTGCGTAAAGATAAAAAGATAAAGCCAAGTTTGTTATAAAAAATATAAACAAAAAGCCGCTAACGCTTCCCAAAATTTCGCTACCTATTCTGTTTTTATCGATAAATATGCCCATTGTGGCGTTTGGATGCAAGATCTTTTTTAGCTGGAGTTGAAGATTTTTAAATAAAACAACATATCTGATAACTTTTATGCCCCCTGCGGTGCTTCCGGCGTTGCCTCCTATGAACATAACGATAAAAATAATTGCTATAGATAAACTTCCCCATTTTTGATAATCCAAAGAGGCAAAACCCGTAGTTGTTAAAATCGAAGAGATTGTAAAAAAAGAGTGGGTTAATGCGTGAAAAAAAGTATCTTTTGAATTATATAAATGGGATGCGGTTAGTGCTATTGAGATGATTAGAAAAATTATGATATACCATTTTACCTCTTGACTTTTATATCCGTTAAAATCTTTGTTAAGAGCCTTTAGATGGGCAATAAAGTTTATTCCTGAAAGTAGCATAAAAATTGTTGTCGTCCAAAGTATTAAAAAATTATCCTCCCAAAAGCCCAAAGAGCTGTTTTTTGTAGAAAAGCCTCCCGTGGAGATTGTGGAAAATGCGTGATTTAAAGCGTCAAAAAAACTCATTCCCTCCGCCCAAAGAAGTAGCGTATCTATAAATGTTAAAAACAGATATATCCCCCAAAGCCTAATTGCCGTATCTTTGATTTTTGGAGTCAATTTTTCCATTTTTATACCCGTTGATTCAGCTTTAAAAAGAGTTAAAGAGCCCGTGGGATTTATAAGAGTTAATAGTCCTACTCCAAGAACTATGATTCCCATTCCTCCAAGCCAATGCATTAGGCTTCTTAATATCAAAGCGGTATGAGACAATGACTCTATATCGCTAAAAATTGTAGCTCCGGTAGTCGTAAAACCGCTTACGGCTTCAAAAAAAGCGTCAACATACCCTATATCGCAAGTTAAATATAGACTTGCTCCTCCAACTACACCTAGCAATATCCAAACAAGATTTACGGCAAATATCGACTCTTTGATACTCATCTTAAAATAGTGTTTTGATAGATATGAAAATATTAAAAAGTTAAAAATCAAAAAAAGAAGATCAAATATTATAAATTTTTTTATATTTTCTCCGTAAAAAAGTCCGGTAAATATTGGGATTAGGAAAAAAACGCCAAGCCCCAAACCTATAGCGCTGATAAACTTAGCGATATTTTTTATAGATTGAAGATCCACTTTTTAGCTCTCTCTTCAAGATATGTTTTTAAAAATATTACGATTAAATCCCCCTCTTTTATTGTTATTTTATCTTTAAACTCTCTTATTTTTTCGTCTCTTATAAGAAAAGTTATAAAGTCTTCCCTTTTGTAGGGTTTTATGCTTTTTCCTATAATCGAAGAGTTTGGAAATATTTTTCTAATAAATACCGTTCCTCTTCCCCCGCAAAAATGTTTTTCTGTTATTATATTGCTTGAGCCGATCTTTTCAAGTATAGAGTAATATGCGCTTGTTTTAGGACCTCTAACCGCGATTATGGATAGTTTGTGCATAAGATTGTAAAACTCGATATTGTTATTTACGGCTACCGTTTTTTTTACTCCATACTCTTTTGCCTCCAAGCATCTAATAATATTTTCTTCATCTTCGTTGCTTGTAGCGATTATCATATCGGCGTTTTTTATATTTTCTTCTTCATAGAGGGTATGCTCTACATATCTGCTGTTTATTACAATAGCTTTATCTTGCAAAGCTAAAGAGGCTTTTTTGCAAAGATTTGGATCTTTTTCTATTATTTTTAGCTGAATATTTTTTTCCAAAAAGGCTTTTGCTATCTCTAAGCCCAAAAGTTTCGCCCCAAAAATAGCTACTTTTTTGATCTCTTTTGGAGCCTCTTTATTAAGTGTGTTGCAAATATTTTTTATACTATTTTCTTCTCCAAAGATATAGATTAAGTCGTTATCTTTTAAAATCTCTCCCTTTTTGGGTATAAAAAACTTTTTTTCTCTCTCTATTCCTACCACAACACATTTTTGATTTTCAATATCCTCTTTTTTTAACTCAAAAACTTTTTTTAACTGAACCGAGACAAGTTTAAAAGGTGTAAATATAAAATCTTTTACGTTATTTGCTTTTGGAAAATCCAAAAGAGATTTTATGGATTTTGCAGCTTCTACGAATGGAAAAACCGCATCGTTGATATTTAATTTTTGGGATATTGAACTTTTTGCGAAATATTCGTTTCTAAGTCTTATAATTTTTTTGTTTACGTCTATTATGTCGTCTGCTATAAGAGTCGATAAGATATTTGCTTCGTCACTATCGGTTACGGCAATAAATATATCAAACTTTTTATCTATAAAGTTTTTATAGGTATCGGGATCTTCTATATCTCCAAAAATAGCCATTATATCTATAGACTCTTGCAATCTATTTAGAGCCTCAATATTTTTATCTATTATGAAAATATTATGTTTAATAGATAACGTTTTTGCCAGTCTATATCCGACTCTTCCCGCTCCTGCTATAATAATATCCATATTTGCGTCCTAAATTTGAGGAATATCTTTTAAACTTTTTGGAAGATTTTTACCGTCAATCGATATAATCCCAATAGCCGGTAAGCCAAGTTTTAAAAGAGGATTTGGCTTTATGGGTTTAATATCTACAGCATATACCCTTTGGATCCTATCGCTTCTAACGGCGACCTCTTTTGGAGTAAACTCGGCTTTTTGTGCGATTCTTACAACTTTTGCTTTTATAGGCTTATTTGGATAAGCGTCCAAAAAAATTATAGCATCGTTTCCGATTTTTATCTTCCCTACATTTATCGTATCGATAAAAATTTTAAGATATAAAGATTTTGGATCTATTGCGGTTGCTATTGGTATTTGAGGTGTTATAACCTCTCCTTCTTGTGCTATTTTTTCAACGATATATCCATCTATAAAAGATCTAATTTTTAATTCGTCCAAAATGGCATCTATCTCTTTTCTTTGAGCTTTTAGGGCAAGTAAGCTATTTTTTAAACCTTCTATGGCAAATTTTAAAGATTTTATTTTTTTTAAAGTGGTTTTTGCCTGTTTTAGGGAGCTTTTTGAAATATTTATATAAGATTTTAACCTTTTTTTCTTTTCTATTAGCGATAAAAGTCTGTTTTTGTCGCTTTTATATTTTAATTGAGCCTCTTCGATTTTATGTTTTTCTATAAGATTGTTTTTATAAAGGGCTTTTAATCTATTTAAATCTTTTTTATCTTGAGAGACGATATCTTTTAGAGTATCTATATTTTTATTTAACTCATTTATAGCCGCCTCTTTTGCCTTTACATCCTCTAAAGCTTTTTTTACGTTTTGAGGAAGGGAGTCTTTTGTTATCTCAAGTTCTATCTCTTTTGCTTTGATCTCTTTTGTTTTTGCCTCTATTAAGGCGTTTAGCCCCTCTTTTTTTGCTTCATACTCTTTAGAGGACAAAATGGCTATTAGATCATTTTTTTTAATTTTAGAGCTATCTTGTATAAAAATTTTTTCTATTCTTCCTGGGTATTTCGTATTTATATTGACAAGATCCCCATCTATTCTTCCAACCCCTTCTATTAGATTTGGAGGAAGTTTTTTTGGATGAAGATAATCATATATTAAATATGAGGCAAAGAGTATTAAAATCAGTAAAATTAATCCTATTAGATATTTTTTCAAAAGATTCAAAGTTTTCCCCTTTTATATATCGAATGAATGAGTATTATGCCTAAAAAGGTGGCTACTATAAAGCCTATAAGTCCAAATATCGGTATATTAAATATTAAAGGAGGAGTGTTTGCCAAAACTAATAACGAAGAGCCTATCAATATAGAGGCTATTATTATGGCTATTGAGAGCCTGTTTGCGGATTTTTCCATGGACTCTTCCACTTTTTCCAATCCTATATGTTCAAACTCTATTTTTAAATTACCGCTTTTTATTTTATTTACCAAAGATTTTAGATCTTCGGGAAAACCTGTCAAAAAGTCTGCAAACTCTTTGGGAAATTCTCCCGCTTTTGATAAAAATGCACCAAAAGAGATAGTCTCTTTATAAAAATTTATAATAAAAGGTTTTATCTCTTGTGCGGCGTTAAAATCTGGATCGAGATTTTTCCCGACTCCTTCGATCGTTATTAAAGCTTTAACGAGTAGGTAGTTATTTTCTCTAAAATAGACTCTATATTGACTCATTAAAGAGATAATATCTTCTAATAGATTTTTTATTTTTATATCTTTTAAAGAGCTATAAAAATAGGTTCTTATAATATCTCCCATATCTTTTGCAAAGGAGTCGATATCAAGATTTTCATTTTCTATTTTTGCAAGATTTAATATAGATAAGGCGGCTTTTTCTTCCTCCTCTTTTATTACATAATAGATCATATCTATAAAATATTTTCTATCTTTTTCGCTAATGCTTCCCATCATCCCAAAGTCTAAAAAGGCTATTTTTTCGTCTTTTAAAACAAATATATTTCCAGGATGGGGATCGGCGTGAAAAAATCTAAATTCAAATATTTGTCTGCATAATAGATCAAATCCGTTTTTTGCAATTTTTTTGGGATCGATATCGAGCTTTTTTAATTTGGAAAGTTCAGAAACTTTAATCCCCTCTATATACTCCATTGTCAAAATTTTACTGGTTGAAAGCTCTTCAAAAAGTTTTGGGACTTTTATCCTTTCGTCATCTTCAAAATTTTTCGCAAATCTTTTTAGATTTAAAGCCTCAATCGTATAATCTAACTCTTTTTTTATAGTCTTTTCGAACTCTTTTAAAATTTTTGTGGGAGACTCTATTCCGTAAGCTTTTAGTTTATCTCCAACGATACCGGAGATTTTATAAAGTATTTGAAGGTCTGCTTTTATTATCTCTTTTGCTTTAGGTTTTAATATCTTAACAGCGACTAAACTCCCATCTTTTAATCTTCCTTTATAAACCTGTCCCAAAGATGCGGAAGCAAGAAGTTCAAGCTCTGTGTCAAATATCTCGTTTACGCTTTTGCCAAACTCCTCTATAAAAATGGGAGCAAGTTCTTCAAATGGGATAGGCTCTACCCTATCTTGAAGTTTTGAAAATTCGTTTGCAAGCTCCAAAGGGATGAGGTCTGGTCTTGTAGAGAGAACTTGAGCTATTTTTATAAATGTAGGTCCAAGTTCCTCTACCGTTTTTCTTATTCTTTCGCTTCTTGAGAGATGTTTTTCTTTTGCTATTTTTGAAATTTTGATATATTTATCAAGTCCTAAAGCTACTACAAAATCGTCAAATCCGTTTTTGATAAGAATAAATGCTATCTCTCTTAATCTCTCAAGCTGATGTAGAGTTGAAATCATTTTTTACTCAAAAGCTCTTTGAGCTCTTTTATCTCTCTTTTTAATGCGGCGATATCATCTTTTGTAGCGATTCCAATAGATTTTAACTCCTTTTTTATTGTTTCTTTAATATCTTTTTCCAACTCTTTTTTGCTTTTTTCGCCCTCATTTTTTAATTTTTCTAAAAACTTCTCTCCTTCTTCTTTGCTCATCTCTCCCTTTTTGATTGCCTCGTCTATTAACTCCTCGGCTTTTTCTTTTGCTATGAACATCGCTCCAAGTCCTATCTTTACAAGATCTAAAGGGGTGATATTTTGTTTTTTTTCCATCTTTTCTCCTTTTTTTATTTTATTATACCTTTTATAAATATATCATAGGCTTCCTCGATATATTTCATAATATCTTTATTGTATATAAGCCAAAATTCTATATACCCGTAGGTAAAAGAGTTGAACAAAAATGCTATCTTTTCAAAATCCTCGGTTTTTAAAGGAGTTTTTTTATTTAATTTTTCAAACTCCTCTGCAACAATCTTATAAACCTTTTGTGCGGGATTTCCTTTGTTTGCGTTGAGTTTTGTAAAAAAGAGTGGGTCACCTGCTACAGTGTCTTTTAAAATCTCTTTTTTTTCCAAAAAAGTTTCAAATTTTAATCTTATAAAATATTTCAATCTATCTTCACATTTTTCAAAGTTTTCAAAGCCTTTTTTTAATTTTTCGTAAAATTGATTTATCTGATAATTTACATACTCATAAAAAAGTTCATCTTTTGAAGGGAAAAGTTTATATAAAGCTCCAACAGATATGTTGCAAAATGAAGCGATATCTACCATTTTCGCCTCATTAAATCCGTTTTTTTCAAAAAATTGGCTAACCTTTTTTAATACCAACTCTTTTTTAAACTCTTTTACTCTCTCTTTTATCTCCATAATTCTCCTTTTAGTTATTATAAAATGAAATTTCTTAAGTAAGAATTAGTTAATAAAAAAGTGAATATAATTCATAAAGTAGGAATTGGGTTTTGCTGTGCTGGTTAGAATGGATGAGTAGTTAAAATGGTTAAGTGGTTAATTAAAAGTTAGAAAGTTAGAAAGTGAGAGAGTTAAAAAGTTGTAATGAATTTTACCAATTCCAAATTCCCAATGCCTAATTCCAAATTTCTAATGTTCAATGTTTAAATTAGTTAAAAAAGTTAAAATGGTTGAGTAGTTGAGTGGTTGAGTGAGAGGTTGAAGGGAGAAGGGAGAAGGGAGAAGGGAGAAGGGGTAAGGTGGTAAGGTGATAAGGGGGTAAGGTGGGAAGGTGGGAAGGTGATAAGGTGATAAGGGGGTAAGGTGGTAAGGGGGTAAGGCGGTAAGGGGTCAAGATGATAAGAGAGGGTTCAATTTCCAATGCCCAATTCCAAATTCCAAATTCCCAATTCCCCATTCTAAAAGGAATATTATGAAAAAGATCGGCTCTGTTTTATTGATAATTTTGATATTAATATTTAGCTATATAGCCTATGATTTTATAACCTATAGAACAAAAAACGCCGTAAGCGATGCGGCTTTTGTAAAAACAGATAAGCTTTTAACTTTAGGATTTAAAGTGAGCGGTAAAATTATAAAACTTTATAAAGAGGAGGGAGATGGAGTAAAAAAAGGTGAGATTTTAGCAAAGCTTGATGATGAGGATTTTAAGGTTGCTTTAAAAAGAGTTCAAAAAGAGATAGAATCTCTAAACTTAAAAATAAAAGCCTTAAAAGAGAAAAGGCATAGAATAAAAAATGAATTGGATATTGATAAAAATATTGCGCAAAATAGGATAGATTCATTAAAAGAGAAAATAGATGCTCTAAATTTTAAAATTTCGGCAAACTTGCAAAATCTAAAAAAACTATCTTTGGACGAGAAAAGATTTAAAAAGCTTCTAAAAGAAAATCTCATATCAAAAAATGAATATGAAAATATAAAAACAAAAAAAGAGTCATTAAAAGATTTGATAGAGGCTCAAAAAAAAGAGCTTTTGGCCGCCGATTTTGAGCTTAAAAATCTAAAAGAGAGGTTAAATCTATCATATATAAAAAGAAAGATTTTAAAGGAGCTGGATCTTGAGATAAAATCTTTAGCAAAAAGAAAAGAGGCTTTACAAAAAAACGAAGAAGATATAAAAAATAAGATAACCTATTGTAATCTTTACTCCCCGATTGACGGTGTTGTTGCCAAAAAATTTGTAAATATTTCAAAAGTTGTAGATAAAGGGTATCCTATATATTCTGTTGTAGATCCAAAAAATCTGCATATAGAGGTTTTGCTAAGCGAAAAGAAATTAAAAGGGGTAGAAGTTGGAAATAGCGTAAAAATAAAGGTAGACGCTTATCCCAATATCGATTTTAAGGGTAAAGTTTTAAAGATTTTACCGGCAAGTGCCGCTACATTTAGTTTGGTTCCAAGAGATATCGCAAGCGGAGAGTTTACAAAGCTTGATCAAAGATTTATCGTAAAAATATCTATCGAAAATAAAACCGACAAATTAAGAGTCGGTATGGGAGCGAGTGTGGCTATAAATAGGAATTAGGAAATAGGAATTAGGAAATAGGAATTGGGAAATAGGAGAGAGGCATGGTAGATAAGTTAGGAAATTTAGAAATTTATCAATTGGCGATCAAAATATCAGATATAAATTGGAAAATTTATAAAAATTTATCAAAAGAATTCAGATATACAACAGGGAAGCAGTTATTAAGAGCCAGTGATTCTATTGGTGCAAATATTGCCGAAGGATTTGGAAGATTTTATTTCAACGATAAAATTAGATTTTATTACAATGCAAGGGGCTCTTTATTTGAAGTAAAGCATTGGATATTTTTACTTCATAAAAGAGGGTTAATTGTTAAAGAGTTGATGGATGAAGTTTTATCGATATCTGAGGAGCTTGCAAAAAAGTTAAATAGTTTTATTATAAAAAGTAGGGAAAAAAGATGACTAATTCCCAATTCCCAATTCCCAATTCCGAAAACAAAAAACCTTGGGACATAACAAACAAAGAGAGAGCCATATTTACCATAATCGTTATGGTAGG
>NZ_CEXZHP010000002.1:0-10405 GCF_982775275.1 Nitrosophilus sp. | reverse complement strand
CTTGGGACATAACAAACAAAGAGAGAGCCATATTTACCATAATCGTTATGGTAGGCGCTTTTATGGCGATTCTTGATACCACCGTCGTTGACGTTATAGTGCCAAAGCTAACAGGGCCACTTTCGACTGATATGTATGGAGTGCAGTGGATTATAACAAGTTATATGGTATCGGCTGCTATTGGGCTTTTGTTGTGTGAGTATTTGATAAAAAGGTTTGGTGCAAAAGCTATATATCTAATAGGCGTGGCTATGTTTAGCTTAGCATCCTTTTTTTGCGGTATCTCAAACTCCCTTGAAGCAATTATTTTGGCAAGAGTTTTTCAAGGAGTTGCAGAAGCGCTTATAATGGTAACAAGCCATGTTATGATATTTTCCTACTTTCCTCCGCAAAAACAGGGACTTGCTATGGGAATATTTGCTCTTGGAGTTAGTTTCGCTCCGGCTCTTGGACCTACTGTTGGAGGATATTTAACTGAATATTACAACTGGAGGATGGTATTTTTTATAAACGTTCCAATTGGAGCAATTTTGGTAATTGCGGGTATTATTTTTTTGCCCAAAGAGAGTTTTTTTGAAAAGCTAAAATTTAATTTTGTTAGTTTTTTCTTTTTATCTTTTGCAACCGTTTCTCTTTTGATAATGTTAAGCAAGGGTCAACAGTTAGGATGGCTAAATTCGACACTTATTGGTATTTTGCTGTTTTTATCAATTATCTCTTATTTGATTTATGCCCTGGTTGAGTTAAATTCAAAATATACTTTGATTGATTTTTCTTTGTTTAAAAATAGCGACTTTACTAATGGAATATTTATATACTTTTTTATTCTTGGATTTAGTATGTATCAATATTTTTATCTGCTTCCGGTATATTATGAGCATATAAAAGGGCTTCCAACATTAGATGCCTGGATAGCCGTATTTGCCTTTGCTCTTTTTATAGGTATCTTTTCTCCAATTGCCGGTATTATGAGCGATAAAATAGGAGCAAAAAAGACAGTGGCGATAGCTACGATAATATATCTTTTTGCATCTTTTATATTGCTTCCAAGTCTAAACTATTATACGCCAATGGCGCAGGCGATTTTACTAACTATTCCTTTTGGTATAGGAATGGGGATGTTTTTTGCTCCCGTTACTGTTTTGATACTTCAAAGCGCACCTGAAAATAAAAGCGAATTAGCAATTGTGCTTATGGATTATTTTAGATTTGTCGGCGGAAGTTTTGGAACGGCTCTTGCAACAAATAATATGGAGTTTTTCAAAGCGTTAAATTTTGATAGAATGAATGAAGTGCAAAATGCTGAATATATAAGATTTTATTTAGAAGAGGTTCAAAAACTTTTAGGAGTATCAAAAAAGTTAATAGTAGAGATCTTTAGAAATTTTGAGCTTTTTATAAGTTATAACTACGGCTTTTACAACACATTTATGCATGCTGCATATTGGGGGATTCTTGGTAGTTTTTTTGTTATATTGCTTTTTATAAAACTTCGAGGTCCGACTTCGAAGTTTTATAAATAAAAAATTAAGGATAAGGGATGAAAAGATTGATTTTTATTTTGTTGCCGCTACTTTTAAACGCCGAGAGTTTTATAGAAATTATCAAAAAAGTTGAACAAAATGAGATGTTAAGGGCAAAAGAGTATGAGATAAAGGCTAAAAAAGAGATTTTAAATTCGAGATTAGGTAAAAATCTTCCATCAATTGACGCTTCCTTGCAAGGATTGTATCTACAAGAAGAGCCAAGAATGTTTTTGCATCTTGGAATTTTTGGTATGCCATCTTCTTTTCAGGCTGCTTCTATAAATCAATATAGAGGAGAGATAGCTCTTAGTTATCCTCTGTTTACGGGATTTGCTATAACAAATATGATACAAAAAAGCAAAATTGACTTAGAAAAGTCCAAGCTTGAAAAAAAGGATATAAAAAGAAACCTATATATGAAAGCCGCACTTTTGTATAGTGAGATTTTTGCTCTAAATGAAGGTATAAAAGCCGCAAATGAGGCGTTAAAAGCGGTAGATATCTCATATAAAAAAGCGATAGGCTTTTATAACCAAGGACTAATCGCACAAAGCGAAGTTTACAATATCGAAGCAAAAAAGTATGAAATAAAAGCAAATTTAGAGGAGTTAAAGAGTAAAAAAAAGAATCTTTTTTATATGCTTGGGTATTTAACAAAAAGCAAAATAGATAAAATTGATGGATTATTAGATATTGATCTTAAAAAAATCGATTTTGAAAAAGAGATAGAAAAAAGAGAAGATATTTTGGCTTTGAAAAAGGCTTTAAAATTGGATGAAAAAGATATACTTTTGGCAAAAAGCGCTCTTTATCCAAAGCTTTATTTAAAAGCGGGTCTTAGGGGGTATGGAGATGATTTGAAATTTGATGGGGATGGATATAGAAACGGCAACGAAAGCTATGTTAGTTTTGTTTTAACTCAAAATATTTTTAACGGATTTAGTGATAAAGCAAAGATAGAGGCCGCAAAATATAAAAAACTATCTCGTAACTCTTATCTAAACGATTACAAAAGAAAAGTTTTAACCATTTTAAAAAGCGAGCAAAATCTATTAAAGGCTTTAGAAATAAAACTAAATTGGGCTAAAAAAAGAGTTAGGGCTCAGTATAGCTATTATAAACTAACAAAAGGTAGATTTGACAATCAACTCTCAAGTGCCGATGAGCTTATGCGCTCAATCGCCTCATTGGCAAACGCAAAGGCAAATCTTGCAAACATTAAGGCTCAAATTTTCAATCAAAAATGTAAAATTTTGTTAGAAATATCTTTAAATGAATTTATAAAAAATTTAAATTATAAAAAATAAAAATATAATCCCGATAACTATCCTATATATTCCAAAAGAGATAAAAGAGTGCTTTTTTATAAAATTTAAAAACCATTTTATGATGATTAAAGCGACTATAAAGGCGGTAATAAAACCCACTGATAAAGAGGCGATATTTGATATGTCAAACTCTTGATAATTTTTTAATATATCATATCCAGTTGCCGCAAACATAGTAGGAACCGCCAGCAAAAAGCTAAATTCGGCTGCGGCTTTTCTTTTAAGTCCTATAAGAAGTCCTCCTATTATGGTTGCGCCGCTTCTTGAAGTGCCGGGTATCATGGCGATTGATTGAAAAAGTCCTATCAAAAAGGCTTGTTTATAGCTTATCTTTTCTACATTTTCAATATGGTGAGACTTTTCTTTATAAAAATATTCCACTATTAAAAAAACGATTCCTCCTATTATAAGCATATAAGCTACCGTTGAGGGGGCAAAAAGAGACTTTATCGTTTTATAAAGAGTAAATCCCAAAATTGCCGTAGGCAAAAAGGCTACAATCAATTTTTTCCAAAGAAGGGGGCTTTTAAAAATCTTATCTTTAAAAGCAAATACAACAGCAAGTATTGATCCGAGCTGTATAATAATCTCAAAACTTTTTTGAAAGGAGTTTTGATCAATTCCCATAAGTTTTGCGCTAAGGATCATATGACCCGTTGATGATACGGGCAAAAATTCCGTTAAACCCTCTACTACCCCAAAGATAAAAGCTTGTATAATATCCATATATTTTCCTAAAAAGAGGTAAAAATGAAAATTAGTGCAGGTATTTTACCATTTAAAATCGAAAACGGGGTTTTAAAAATTTTTTTAGTTCATATGGGTGGACCATTTTGGGCAAAAAAAGATATAGGCGCTTGGAGTATAGCAAAAGGGATAATAAAAGAGGGTGAAGATGTTTTAGAGGGGGCAAAAAGAGAGTTTTTTGAAGAGACCGGCAAAAAAATAGAGGGAGATTTTATAGATTTGGGAGAATTTAAAACAGATGGAAAAGTTTTACATATATTTGCCATAAACAAAGATTTGGATACCCATATAAAATCAAACTTTTTTGAGCTGGAGTGGCCCCCTAAATCAAAAAAAATTCAAAAGTTTCCAGAAGTAGATAAAGCCCAATGGTTTGATATAGATACCGCTTATCAAAAGATAGTAAAAAGTCAAAGAATTTTTTTAGATAGGTTAAAAGCTACTCTTTTATAATATCCTTTAAAGGTTTTGGTTTATCTATAAAAAAGCCTTGAATATAGTCTATATTTAGTTTAGATATTTTTTCATATATATTTTTATTTCCAACTCCTTCGGCTGTGGTTTTGATATTTAAAAGAGTCGCAAATTCGCAAATAGCTTGTAAAATTGAAAAAGATTTTTTATCTTTATCTATATTTTTAACTAAACTCATATCCACTTTTATAGAATCGATATTTAAATCCACAATAGAAGAAAAATTGGAATACCCTTTTCCAAAATCGTCCAAAGCTACGCTACATCCGATCTTTTTTATCTTTTCGATAAAAATTTTTACTTCGTTGAAATATTCGTAAATATTTTCCGTCTCAAGTATTTCAAACTGAATTAAAGATGGTGCTATTTTGTTTTCTTCGATTATTTTTTTGATATTTTCTATAAAATCTTTTTGCAAAACGTCATATATATCGATATTGATAGAGATTTTTTTGGAGAGTTTTTTTGCCGATTTTATAGATTTTTTAATCATAATGCTATTTAATTTTTTATATAAACCTTTTTCTTTAGCGATCTCTATAAATTTTACGGGGGTAAAGATTTTCTCTTCGTAAGCTATTCTCATCAAAGCTTCAAAATAGATGGTTTTTGCGCTATTTTTTTCTACTACTCTTTGAAAATATGGGATAACGTTTTCATTTTCAAGAGCGTGCAATAGTATCTTAAAATACTCAATCTCCTCTTTTAATATAGGTTCGATATCTTTTGAAAAATATGAAATTTCTTTGTTTGATTTTTTAAAAGAGGCGTTTGCTTTTTCTAAAATCTCATCTACGTAATTTTCAAAAAACAGGATTTGAAAATCCAAATTTGGCTGCACATACTCTTTTGTTTTTTTGTTATAAATTAATAGATTTTGATCGATTTTTTCTTTGAAAATTTTAAAAATTTGATCAAGCTTTTCCTTTTTGAAAGCGATTGCAAATCTATCTCCATATATTCTGTAAAGTTTTTCCTCTGGATAATATTTTTTAAGTTTTTGTGAAATTTCTTGTAATATTTTATCTCCTATATAGCTTGAATAGATCTCGTTGATAACTTTAAAATTTTTAATATTTATAAATAAAAATGAGCTATTTTTTAATTTTGTTACAACTTCATCTAAAAATTTGCTTCTTGTATAAAGTCCTGTTAGTTTGTCTATCTCATATAACATTTTTGCTTCATATAATGCGTTTAGCCATAAAAGTCTTGATCTAATTACCTTTTTGGTAAATTCGTCAATTTTTTTATTAGACTGCAAAATTACTATATAAAATCCCTCTTTTATGGCAAATATCTCTCCGCTCTTTATAGGAAGAGATAACTCTTTGCTTTTTTTTAGTTTATTTAAAGTTACGTTAATCGTAAAATTGTCTATATTTTTATTTATTATCTCTTTTTGATTTTCAATCAAAGAAAAATCGATATCTTGATCTTCTAAAAAGATAAAAAAGTCTTTTAAATCTCCTTTTTTGGAGAAAAAAAGTTCGTTAGATTTTAAGATATTGTCAAGCTCTTTTTGAAGTATCTTTAATTTTTTTAAATCTTCGATATTTTTTTCATATTTTGATAGAAATTTTCCTAAAAACAGTTTTATCTCATATAAAGTTTTTGTGGGTATGTTTTTGTCATAGACAAAAATATAATTTTTGTCTATTGGGAAAAATTTTATATTTTTTCGCAAAGTAAATCTATCTTTTTTTATTATATCTACGTTTGCGTCTAATATCTTTGAAAGAAGAAATCTTAGTTCATTTAACATTAGGGCCTCACCACTATTCTTGTAAAACTCTCTTTATCAACTTCCGCTCTAAAATAGCCATCTTCTATGATATTTTTAAGATCGATATACTCTATAAAGTAGTTAAAATCAACTTTTAACGATTTTAGAGCCTCTTTTAGTTTCTCTTTATCTTTTGAGTTGTATGTGATAGACTCCAATAAAAACTGTTCATTTAAAAGCATATTTGAAGGGACAAAAGAGATAGGATGAAAATATGTCCCTATATTTAATAAAACAGAGCCTTTTTTGAGATACTCCGCACCTTCTGTGATAGCCGGTTTGTCTATAAACGTATCCATCCCCGCCGCGTCTATTACAAGATCGTATTTTTTATCTATTTCCTCTTTTTTGACGGTTTTAAAACCGGCGTTTTTAGCTCTTTTTAGTCTTGCTTCCAAAATATCGTTTAACTCAATATTCGCTTTAAAAAAATCTCTAAAAACAGCCGCTATACTTATACCTACGGCCCCGGCACCCAAAATCAAAATCTTTTTGTCTTTTAGCTCAAAAAATCTACTATATATCTGAGCGGCATGCAAGGCTACGAGGATCGGCTCTACAAAGGTTAAAAGTTCTCTTTTTTCAATCTCAAAGATATTATTTTTATTGACCGCACTATATTCGCAAAATCCCCCATCTGCCCCCAATAATCCATGATAGGCCATTTTATCGCAAAGTTGTTCTTGTTTATTTTTGCAATAAAAGCATTTGCCACAACTTAGCAAAGGTAGCACGGCAACCTGTTTTCCTATCAAAGAGCTATCTACGTTTTTACCTACTTCAACAACGATTCCGCCATACTCTTGAGAGGGTATTAAGGGGGTCTTCTTTTTTGTCAGCGGGTGGGGCTCTTTATTGATAATAAAAGGTCCCTCTACAAATTCGTTTATTTGGGTTTGACTAATTCCAGCATCGGTGACTTTTACTAAAACTTCATCATCTTTAGGTTTGGGTTTTGGAATGTTTTCAAGTCTAATATCTCTTTGGTCATAAAATCTAAGTGCCAACATCTTTATAATCTTTTTATTTTTTTTATATTATCGGATAAAAAGATTTAATTTTTAAAAATAGATAGTAAAAATATTTAAAGAGTTGTTATATTGATACTCCAATTTGAAATTGTGAAGTTTTAAAATGGAGTTTACAAGATAGAGTCCAAGCCCAAAGCCTTTACTTTTTTTATCCTTAGAAAAAGGCTCGATATAGTAAGAAAGATCGTTTTTAAGAGGACTTCCTATATTTAAAAACTCGATTTTGTTTTTATAAACATATATTTTTGCTTTTGAGTCTGTTGAGTGAGCGATAGCGTTTTCTATGAGATTTTTTACGGCAATAGAAAAAAGTTTATAATCAACATTGATTTTAGGTTTGTCTAAATATTTTATAAGTATATTTTTTTTATCAAACATTCCAAGTTTTATGGATTCATCAATAATCTCTTCTATTTTTTTCATCTCAAGATTTGGTTTTATTTTTGAGTTTATCCTCTCAAGTGCGGCGATTTCGTTTATTAGAGAGTTTAATTTTTCAAAGATTTTTATAAGTTTAATTTTTTTATTTTCATCTTCTATCATCTCAGCTACAATTCTTCCTTTTGTTATTGGGGTTTTTAATTCGTGCATAATGTTTCTTAGCAGAAGTTTTCTAGAGTTTAAAATATTTTTTATAGCCTCAATAGACTCTTTTAGAGCTTTTGCAACCTCTGTTATTTCACTGCTTCCTTTTATATCAAGATCTAAGTTTAGATCTCCTTTTGAGAGTTTTTTTATCTCTTTTTGAATTTTTTTAAGGGGCTTTAATTTTAAAACTATTCCGATATAGGCTAAAAGCAAAATCAAAAGAGTTATCAAAAAAATTGGGTAGATAAAAATATTTTTTGAACGGGAAATATCTTTTAAAAGCAAAAAATTACCAAAGGTTTGAATAAAGATATAATAATCACCATTATATTTTAAAAGATAAAAATCTCCAAAAAGAGTAGAGATTTTTTCTATTTTTTGAGAATTTTTTACGATTTTTATCGCTTCTTTTGGAAAATCGATAAGAATCAAATCGATCTCGCTTAAATCTTTTTCCAACCTTTTTATATTTTGTATATTTTGTAGTTTCCATGTTAAAGTTTTCGATATTAGGGCAAATCTATTTTTTATCTGGAAATTGGATTTTTCATTTTCATATTTTAAAAAAAGATAAAAAGAAAAAGAGATGCTAAAAAAGGCTATTAAAAATATCAAAGTTATATAAAAAAAGATAGAGCGTTTCATATTTTACCCGTTAAATTTATAACCTATCCCCCGAACCGAGATTATATATTTTGGCTTTTTTTTATCTTTTTCTATTTTATTTCTTATTCGCCCGATTATCACGTCAATACTTTTTGTAGATGAGGTTTGACTTAGCAAGGATATTTTTTTGATAAGCTCTTCTCTTGAGATAACCCTGTTTGGGTTATTTATAAAATATTTTAAAATCTCATACTCAGCAGGCGTTAAATCCAAGGGATTTTCTTTAAAAATGATCTCTTTTGCGTCGTTATCTATATAAAACTCTTTTTTTTCCTCTTTTTTTATCGCTCTTCTTGTGATAGCTTTGAGTCTTGCTTCTAACTCTCTTGGATTGTATGGTTTTGGCAGATAATCGTCCGCTCCAAGTTCTAATCCTATTATTTTATCCGTAATGTCGCTTCTTGCGCTTGAAATTATAATGGGGATTTGAGAAAATTGTCTAATCTTTTTTAAGATTTCTAGCCCGTCAATTTCTGGAAGAGTTAGATCAAGTATCAAAGCGTCAAAATTTTCATTTTTTAATGATGAGATGGCAACAAAAGGATCATCAAAATTTTTTACTTTAATATTGTGAGAATTTAAAAACTCTTCTAAAATCTGAGCAAGCTCAATATCATCTTCTATCATTGCCACTTTCAACGATTTTCCTTTTAGGGTATGTTTTAAGTTTGAAGATTTTAAGTTGGAAGTTTGAAACTTCCAACTTCCAACTTTATTTCAATACCAAAATAATAGGATAGCCTTGTCTGTTGACATAAACTCTTTTTGGACCTTTATATTTTTTTATGGCTTTTTTGAAATCTTCAATATCTTTTATATCTATCTCTTCAATAGCCTCTATAATATCGCCTCTTTTGAAACCGGCTTTATCGGCTTTGCTATCTGGCTTAACCTCTGTTATCAATACCCCTTCTACATCTTTAGGGATATTATACATTCTTCTTGTTTGTTCATCAAGATTTTTTAAGCTTAATCCAAAAAACTCATCTTCTACATTTATGGATGATTCGGGTCTTGATTTGAGTTTTACTATTGTTGTGTAAACTTTTTTATTTCTTTCATATTTTATTTTTACTTTTTCTCCTGGAGCTTTAGAGCCTATGAGAGTTTTTAACTCGTTTGCGTCATCTACCTTTTCTCCATCAACTTCGATGATCAAATCGCCTCTTTTTAGCCCCGCTTTTTGTGCTGCGGAATCTTTTGCCACATCTACGATAACCGCTCCATATTTATGTTTATAAACCTCTTTTAGATCCCCTCTTAAATCCTCTATTATTACTCCAAGATATCCTCTTTCGATTTTGCCTTTTTCCACAAGTTTTTTTACAACATCTTTCATCATATTTACAGGAATAGCAAAACCTATACCGTTATTTCCGCCGCTTCTTGTTATAATGGCGCTGTTTATACCTATTAGGGCTCCTCTGCTATCAACCAATGCGCCACCTGAATTTCCAGGATTGATTGCAGCGTCGGTTTGGATAAAATTTTCATATGTGTTTATCCCTACATTACTTCTATTTAATCCCGATACTATACCTTGAGTAACAGTCTCTCCTATAGCAAAAGGATTTCCTATAGCAAATACTATATCTCCCGGCTTTAATTTTGAAGAGTCGCCAAGTTTTATGGGTTTTAAATCTTTTGCATCTATTTTTATAACGGCAAGATCGGTTAGAGGATCCTTTCCTATGATTTTTGCTTTATACTCTTTGTCGCTATTTGGCAAAGTTACGGTAACTTCGTCAGCTTCATTGATAACATGGTTATTTGTTACTATATATCCATCTTCGCTTATTATCACACCAGATCCAAGAGATCTTTGAATCCTATCTTTTGGTAGTCTATCTTTAAAAAGAGGCCCAAAAAACTGTCTAAAAAAGGGATCGTTAAAAAATGGAGATTGCGCAAAATTTGGTGTTTTAATCCTTTTTTTTGTAGAGATGTTTACTACGCTATCTTTTGCCTCTTTAATAGCGTCATAAAAGGATAACACAACATTTTTTTCTTGACTTGGCATCACTCTTTTAAAATTTTTTGGAGCTTCGTTAAAAGTTATCGAAGCTGCAGAAAGCATCAAAGCCGCCACGGTTGATAAAATAACCGCTTTTTTCATAATTTCCTCCTGATTTAAAATTTTTAGTATCGAAATGATAATATAATTTTTGCAAACGCAGTTTAATAAAAAGTAAACAAATAGTAAATGAGGGGATTTGTGGTTAATTAAAAGTGAGAGAGTGAGAAAGTGAGAGAGTGAGA
>NZ_CEXZHP010000001.1:0-37138 GCF_982775275.1 Nitrosophilus sp. | reverse complement strand
GTAATGAATTTTACCAATTCCAAATTCCCAATGCCTAATTCCAAATTTCTAATGTCCAATGTCCAATGTCCAATGTCTAATTTGGTTAAAATAGTTGAGTGGTTGGGTGGTTGGGTTAGAGGCTGAAGGCTGAATGTTGAAGGGAGAAGGGGTAAGGTAGTAAGGTGGTAAGGTGGTAAGGTGGTAAGAGAGGGTTAAATTTCCAATGCCCAATGCCAAATTCCCAATTCCCATTTACCAATGTCTAATGTCCAATATCCAATGTCCATAATTGAAAGGTTAGATATGAATTTTATTGAAATTGCCAAAGAGGTTTTAGATATAGAAGCTAAAGCGTTAATAGATTCAAAAAATAAAATTGGCGAAAATATAAATAGAGCAATCGAAACTATATACAATCTAAAAGGCAAGCTTATCGTTACCGGTGTTGGCAAAAGTGGACTTGTGGGAGCAAAAATAGCGGCAACATTTGCATCAACGGGCACGCCGAGTTTTTTTATACATCCAACAGAGGCAATGCACGGCGATCTTGGAATGATTGGAAAATCAGATGCGGTTTTAGCTATTAGTTATTCGGGAGAAAGTGAAGAGTTAATAAAAATACTTCCCCATATAAAAAGATTTGACATTCCATTGATAGGTATGAGCGCAGATGAAAACTCCACCCTTGGAAGATATAGCGATATTTTTATATCTATTGCTGTAGAAAAAGAGGCTTGTCCCCTTCAAGCCGCACCTACCGCATCTACCACTCTTACGATGGCTTTAGGAGACGCCTTGGCTGTTTGTTTGATGAAAAAAAGAGATTTTAAAAAAGAGGATTTTGCTTCATTTCATCCTGGAGGCTCTTTAGGAAAAAGACTTTTTATTAAAATAAAAGATTTAATGAGAACGAAAAATCTTCCAATAATTGATGAAAATACCCTTCTCAAAGACGCAATTGTAGTTATGAGCGAAGGGAAACTTGGAAACGTTCTAATAAAAGATAAAAATGGAAAATTAAAGGCGGTTCTTAGCGATGGAGACTTAAGAAGAGCGTTGATGAAAAAAGATTTTTCGTTGGATAAAAAAGCTATAGATTTTGCCAATAAAAATCCTAAAAAATGCAAAAATCAGTATCTTTTGGCAAGTGAAGCTTTAAAAATAATCGAAGATTATAAAATACAGATGTTGGCGATAGTAGATGAAAATGATAAAATAATAGGAGTATTGCATATTCATGATTTAGTAGAAGCTGGAATTAAATAATTTTCAATTCCAAATAATTTTAAGGGAAAAAATGAGATTAAATAAATATATCTCTCATAATACGATATATTCAAGGAGAGAAGCAGATAAACTTATAAAAGAGGGTTTTGTAAAAGTAAACAATAAAATCGTAAAAGAGCCATTCTATGAAGTTAAAAAAGGGGATAAAGTCTTTGTAAAAGGAAAACCTGTAAAAGAGAAAAAGATTTTTACCGTTATAGTATATAATAAACCAAGAGGCGAACTTGTTGCAAAAAAGGATGAAAGAGGCAGAAAAACCATATATGACTCCTTACCGGCAAAATTTAGACATTTTATACCAGTTGGAAGATTGGATTTTGCAAGCGAGGGTCTTCTTTTATTAACAGACTCTCCAAAAGTTGCGCAAGCTTTAATGGAGAGCGATTTAGAAAGAATCTATAAAGTAAAAATAAAAGGCTCAATAACCCCGGAAATGGAAGAGGCGATGAGAGAGGGACTAGAGCTAGAAGACGCTACCAAGGGAGCTCACGAAAAAACAAAAATAAAATCTATGAGTTTTGCACCATTTTTTGCATATCAAATAATAAAAAACGACCCAAAATATTCAAAACTAAAAATAGCGCTAATAGAAGGAAAAAATAGAGAAATAAGAAGATTTTTTGCACACTTTAACAGAGAAGTTTTAGACTTAAAAAGATTGGAGTATGGAGGAGTTAAACTAAACGCCCTACCCGTTGGAAAAACAAGATATCTAACAAAAAAAGAGTATGAAGATTTAAGAGAGTTTTTAAAAGAGTTTGAAAAAAACAGAAAAAGGAATAAAGATGCAAATAATTACCGTTCAAACAAATCATAAATCTGAAATGGTTGATATAACGGATATCGTAAAAGAAGCTGTTATAAAATCGGGAGTAAAAAACGGTATTTGTAATATTTTCACACCCCATACCACATCTGGAATAATTCTATTTGAAAATGTTGATCCAAACCTTCAAAGAGATTTTTTAGGGCATCTTCATAAACTTGTCCCCTCAAATATAAATTTTGCCCACGGCTCAAACGCTCACGCCCATATAAAATCTGCGATTACCGGTAGCTCGGTTACTATTCCTATTGAGGATGCAAAACCTCTTTTTGGAGAGTGGCAAGGAGTTTTTTATTGCGAATTTGACGGACCAAGAGAAAGAAAAGTTTATATTAAAGTAATAAATGAATAATTTAGCCAACATTTTAAGACCAAAGAATTTAGATGAGTTTGTAGGACAGACTCATCTTTTATCAAAAAATGCTCCTTTATATAAACTAATAATTTCAAAAAAATTACCACACTCCTTTTTTTGGGGACCTCCAGGAACGGGAAAAACTACATTGGCAAAGATAATAGCAGATATTTATGAGAGCGATTTTTACTCATTAGATGCGGTAAATTTAAAAGTTGATGATATAAGAAAAATTATTTCAAAATATAAAAACTCCCTTGTTAAACCTCTTATTTTTATAGATGAAGTTCATAGATTGTCAAAAACACAACAAGAAGTTCTTTTGCCAATAATGGAAAAAAATGAGGCACTTATTATTGGAGCTAGCACTGAAAATCCTTATTTTTCATTAACAAGCGCCATTAGATCAAGAAGTTTTATTTTTGAGTTTAAACCTTTAAGCGAAAAAGATCTTGAAAAAATTTTAAATAGAGCAAAGAAGATCATAGAATTTAAGATAGATAAAGAGGCAAAAGAGTATCTAATCAGAAGCTCAAACCATGATGCAAGAAGTATGTTAAATCTTCTTGAAGCAGCCATTAATATATCCAAAAAAGTAGATTTAAAAATATTAAAATCCCTAAGAGGCGCGGCATCTTTAAAAGGTGTTAGCTCAAAAGAAGAGCATTATAATCTAATAAGTGCTTTTATCAAAAGCATCAGAGGAAGCGACATAGATGCAAGTATTTATTATCTTGCAAGGCTTGTTGTAGAAGCAGAACCTCCAGAATATATCGCAAGAAGACTTGTTATTTTAGCCAGTGAGGATATAGGAAACGCAAATCCAAACGCTTTAAATTTAGCCGTAAGCACGTTAAATGCTGTAAAAAATATCGGTTACCCCGAAGCAAAAATTATACTTAGCCAATGCGTTATATATCTTGCTTCATCTCCAAAATCAAATAGCTCCTATTTAGCCATCAAAAAAGCCGTTAACGCGGTTGAAGAAGGTGAAATATTAGAAATTCCAAACTACTTAAAACCCCCTTCTTTCAAAGGTTATTTATATCCACACGATTATGGCGGATATGTAAAACAAAAATATATAACAAAAAATTTAAAATTTTATGAATCTAAAAATATAGGTTTTGAAAAAACGCTAAATGAATGGCTTACAAAGATAAAAACCTAAAATTTTTATCTTTTTTTTTAAGTTTTTTTTGCTGATACATTCTTTCATCTGCTATTTCGATCAATCTTTTTATATCTTTCGCATCCTCTGGAAAAATAGATATTCCATAAGAGACGGATATTAAATATCTACTAAATTTTTTCTCCAAACGCTCTTTGAAATTTTCAAGAAGTAAATTTAACGACTCTTTCTTATTTTTTTCTATCTCGGTAAAAATAATAAACTCGTCTCCTCCGTACCTTACAACCATATCGTAATCTCTAAAAATCTCTTTTAATATTTGGGCGATATCGGATAATATTTTATCCCCCATTTTATGGCCCAAAGTATCATTTACATTTTTAAAATTATCTAAATCAAGAAAAATTAATACTGCTTTTATATCTTTTCTTCTACTTTTTTTAAAAAATTTTTGAACATATTCAAAAAAATAGAGTCTATTATACAAATTGGTTAAAGGATCCTTTATAGCTTTTTGAAAAGTTTTTTCTATCTGGTCCTCTTGAGACTCTATAAATTCGTCATATTTTTTTGTTATCTCCGAAAGCAGATTTTGTAAAAGTTTAATTTTGATATTTTCTCTCATATCTCTTCCATTGCTACCAAAAGTGAAGTTTCGTTGTATAGTTTAAGTTTTTTATACATTTTATCCGGCCCAATTTCCCCAAAAGTAAAAAAACCAAATATATAGGTATCCAAAATTTTTGTATAAATTTGAACTTCCTCCTTCTGCCTATCTTCTAATACATACTGTCTGGCTACACAAGAAAAATTAAAAGCGACTTCAGGCGTTTTAAACTCTTTTTTTATTTTTAAAGCGCACTTTTTATCCTCTTCCAATATCTCGTCTGCGGTTGCAAAAGAGACTTTGAAATGCTGATTGTTTTTTAACGGTCCAAAAAATTTTACATAATTTTCTTCTATCTCCTCTATCGTTCTCATTGTGGCTACGTAACCGTCCCTCTCGTCTATAATATTAATCGGCAAATACCATAAATATCTAATGTCTGGTTCTTTTATATCTTTTAAAAACCCTTTGGCGATTTCAACGAAATTTCTATTATCCACTTTTATTAATTTATTCCCCTCGCATCTTGTTATTTTATAGGTAATCCCATAAGGTTTAAATCCTAAAGAAACGTCGATTTTATATCTTACGTTGGAAAAAGAGAGAATTATAAACCCCTTTTTTATGATTTTATAGTCGATAAACTGATAAGTCCTTAACTCTTCATTTATCTTAATGCCGGAAGATATACCGCCGATGATATTGTTTACCGGAGAATAATCTATCTTATTTGATAACTCTTCGATAAAATAGCCAAATTTTTCTTCAGACAAACTCGCTAATATTATGTGAAACTTATCTTGATTTTCATTTAAATATTTAGCGCATCTATCTATGCTGTCATCATTTTTAAAATTGGTAATATCCTCTATATAAAAATTTTTTACTTTTCCTCTTTTTTCAAATTTTATCGCCAAAAGAACTACACCCTTTTCCAAAATTAGTTCGTTTTTAAAAGTATTTATCGTATGAAAAGCAGCGTAATTTTTTGTCTTAAATACCCTTTTAATCAATACATTTACGTCATCTATAGGGAATTCTGGATGGATACTAAATAGCAAAAAATCATAATCACTTAACTCTTTTTTTAACTTTTTTTCCAAATCCTCAAAACAAAAAAGCAAAGAGGTCTTCGAACTCGAAAAAAGCTTAATTACCATTTTTTATTCCTCTTTATATTTATTTTAATAAATTAAACTTAATTAAACCTTCTCCCATCCGTGAAGTTTTTTTGCGATAAAAATAGTTTTTTCTTCATCAAATTGGGTATCGTTAATAGCAACATAATTACACTCTTGTAAAAGATCTCTAACATCCTCTTTGGAAGATAAATTGGCAGGCAAGACGATATTTGCCGCATTTTTCATCATTCTATAAATTTTTCTTAAAAACTCTTCTAAATTGTTTAATTTTTTTATATCAAGAGTTACAAAAACTGTATCATATTGTGCCTGTCTTAAATTATATCTTTCTTTATCTTCGCTAATATGTCTAATTTTTACATTTTCATCTTTTAAATCTATCAATTTTTCAAAAAGCTCTTCTTCAAAAGTTACAATCTCAAGTTCAAAATCCCTCTCTTTAGCAAATTTAGCTAAATCTTTTGAAATCTCGAAATTATCGCTAAATTGGTAAACTCTAACTCCGGGTAGTTTTGGTATTATTTCGTAAAACTCTTTTAGATTCATTATCCCCTCCATATAACTCCTACAAACCTTCCCGTTTTTTTCTCTCTTCTGTATGAATAATATCTTTCGTCGCAACAGGTGCAAGTATTGATGATTTTTATATCATTTACCCCAACATCTTTTAACTGATCTATATTCATTGAAACTATATCTAAAAAACTGTTATTTATTATATATTTTTTTCCAAAATTTTCTTCTACGATATCTATTATCTCCTCTCCTACTTCATAGCAACAAGACCTTATAGATGGACCAAATACTGCTTTTATCTCCTTTGCACCCATTTTTTTCATTTTTAGTGCACATTTTTGAGCTATTTTTAAAAAAGTTCCGCTTCTTCCGGCATGAACAGCCGCAATTAAATTATCTGAATAGAGTAAAATCGGTATACAATCTGCTACCATTACCGCTAACGCAACATCTTTTTTATCGGTAATTAAGGCATCGCATTTGTATATTTTATCTTTTTTAGCGATCTTTATAATATTTGAATGAATCTGATTCATAAAGACAATATCTCTAATACCTATCATTTTTTTTAAAATCTCTCTATTTTTTAAAACATCATCTTTATTATCACCCACATGAAAAGCAAGATTAAAACTTTTAAAATCTCCCTTGCTAACCCCTCCTTCTTTATCGGTAAAGAGATAATGTATCAATTTTTATCCTTTTAGATTTGGATGTTGAAAATTGAAAATTGGGAATTGGGAATTGGGAATTAGTGATTTTCCCAACTACTCAACTACTCAACCACCCAACTACTCAACTTTTTTAACCAAATTAGACATTGGAAATTGAACCCTCTCTTATCATCTTGACCCCTTACCTCCTTACCTCCTTACCTCCTTATCCCCTTACCACCTTATCTCCTTATCCCCTTATCCCCTTACCACCTTATCACCTTACCCCTTCTCCCTTCAACCTCTCACCCAACAACCCAACCACTCAACCATTTTAACCAAAATCAAAACTCTTTAGAATCTATTATAAACGTAACAGGGCCGTCATTTATAATTTCAACTTCCATCATAGCTCCAAAAATACCGGTTTTTACATCCACTTCTTTTCCTAGCTTTTCGCAAAATATTTCATATAATCTTTTTGCCTCTTTAGGCTCCATTGCCCTATCAAAACTTGGTCTATTTCCTTTTTTTACACTACCTACTAAGGTAAATTGAGATATTACCAAAATCTCTCCTTTTATATCTTTTATACTCAAATTCATTTTTCTATTTTCATCGTTAAAAATTCTAAGATTTAAAATCTTTTTTACCAATTTATCGATATCTTTTTCATTATCATCATTTGATACCCCCAATAAAATATTTAAACCTTTATCTATTTTATTTATCAATTTTTCATCCACTTTCACGCTGCTTCTTTTAACTCTTTGAACTAATGCTATCATCTCTCTCCTTGACATAAAAAATTTATTGAGTTATATTATATCTAAGACTTTTGGGAGGCAAAATGATTTTTAGAGATAGATTTGAAGCAGCAGAACTTCTAGCAGAAAAACTAAAAGATTATATCGATGAAAATAGCGTAGTTATAGCTTTACCAAGAGGTGGCGTTCCGATTGCCGCAGTAATCGCAAAAAAATATAATATTCCTATGGATATATACTTTGTTAAAAAAATCCCAAGTCCTTACAACCCAGAAGCCGCGATAGGAGCTGTTAGCGAAGATGGTATAAAATTTGTCGATGAAAGAGCAAAAATTATGCTAAATGTCGCAGATCAGTATATTGAGGACGTGATTAATAAGAAAAAAGAGGAAATGAAGAGAAAAAGAGATCTTTATAAAAAAGAAAAGATCGATGTTAAAGATAAAACCGTTATTATTGTAGATGATGGAATAGCCACAGGCGCAAGTATGTTAGTTGCCGCAAAATCATTAAAAGAGATGGGAGCAAAAAGAGTCATTATAGCAGCTCCGGTAGCACCTCCTGAGGTTGTAGCAAAGCTAAAAGATGTAGCCGATAATGTGATACTTATGCAAACTCCACCGGATTTTATGGCGGTTGGACAGTTTTATCAAGATTTTCATCAATTAGATGATGAGGAAGTTATAGAGCTTTTAAAATCTAAAAACTAAGCTTAAAAGCCCAAAATATTCATGAATTGCGATAAATGAATTGTTAAGATTTGACATTTTTGGAAAAATTGACCAATAATCAAATTTTTTGAAAGCTCTATAGTCTGTTTTAACGGGAATAACCTTAAAACCAAAATTATTGAATATCTTATAACTTCTTGGCATATGATATGCCGAAGTTACAAGATAGATGGCGGGATTTTTAATTTTAAATCTTTCAAAGATCTTTTTTGTAAATTTGGCGTTTTGATATGTATTTTTACTTTTTTTCTCTAACATCACACTCTTTGGCAAAAATCCTTTATCAAAAACAAACCCCAAATTAAATCCATTATTTATCTCTTCAATACTCTTTTTTGCGCTATCGCTTTCAAATCCCGAATATATTAAAGGAAGATTTTTATTATATGCCAATATCATTGATTTTAAAACCCTCTCAGTAGCTCCTGGCATAGTTGGAAAACTTTTAACACCCTTCTCCTCCCCTCCTCCAAGCACAACAACAGCTATCGGCTCTATTTTTAGGGAGAAAAATTTTTTGCTTTCCAAAGGCTTTAGAAGTAAATATGGAGCAAAATCTGTAGATAAAAACCAAAATATTATAGATAAAAAAAGAAAAATTATCTTAAATCTTCTTAAAAGAAAATATGCGGCAAAAATAGCCGCAATAAAAACTCCAGGCGGTAAAAAAAGATATGTAAATATTTTTGAGACAAAATATATCATTCTATAATATCAACACCCCTTTCGCCCTCTACCAATTCTCCTATAATATAACCTTCACTCAACTTCATAACATCTTTTACATTCTCTTCACTAACAACAAGTATCATTCCAACACCCATATTAAATGTTCTATACATCTCCTCTTCATCTACATATTTAGAGATAAACTCAAAAATTTCCAAAGGTTCTATATGATTTTTTCTAATGATTGCTTTAACATTTTTGGGCAAAATCCTTGGAAGATTTTCAACTATCCCTCCTCCGGTAATATGAGCTAAAGCTTTTACTTTATCTTTAACTTTTTTAAAAGTTTTTACGTAGATTTTTGTTGGCTCTAACAATACTTCAATCAAAGGCTTTCCGTTAAAATCACTATGATAATGCCATTTTAACTCTTCAAAAAAAAGTCTTCTAACCAAAGAAAATCCGTTAGAGTGAATTCCACTTGATTTTAAAGCTATTAAAACATCTCCAGATTTTATTCCTCTATCCTTTTGCAACTCCTCTTTTTCAGCGATTCCCACCGCAAATCCGGCTAAATCAAAATCATCTTTTTGATACATCCCCGGCATTTCCGCCGTCTCTCCTCCAATTAGCGCACACTCTGCCTCTTTGCATCCATTAGCTATGCCTTTTATTACATCTTTAGCAGCCTCAACATCAAGCTTTCCGGTTGCATAATAATCCAAAAAAAACATAGGCTCGGCAAATGAGCAAATTAGATCATTCACACACATAGCTACCAGATCTATTCCTACCGTATCATAAATTTTTGATTCAATTGCAAGTTTTAACTTTGTCCCTACTCCATCGGTTGCAGCCAACAAAACCGGATTTTGGTATCCCAAAGGCAAAGCATAAGCCCCGGCAAACCCACCAAGCCCGCCAATAACATTTTCATTAAACGTATTTTTTACAAAGGGCTTAATCTCCTCGACCAATTTAGCGCCAGCATCTATATCAACGCCACTATCTTTATAGCTTATTTTCATCGATTCCCTTTAATTTTATAATTCTTTTTTATTTTTCCTTTTTTTCCCAATCGCATTTTCCAAAAATTTTATTGAAAAACCATAAACTTGGGCAAAAATTTGTAAAAGCAAAAATTAAAAGCATCACTATAATAAAAGCTTGTAAAACCACAGCTATTTGAAACATCGTCTGATCATCTCTTCCCATCGCAAATAGATACATTATAAACCCAAGCATTATCGCCATTAATATTCTTTGAGCCTTATCTCCACACATTTTTCCTCCTTTTAATTTAGAAAACTTTTGAATATAATAGATTCTAAATTATATCATTTAAGGGCTTAACTTTTTGTTTATTTAAAAATCTTTTGATAAAATCAGACAAAATTTATCTTATTGGAGTTAATTATGTGGTTTGAAGAGATACATAACGGTTTTTTTAAACAGGGAATAAAAGTTAAAGAAAAAATCGAAGAAATTCAAAGCAAATTTCAAAAAATAGAGGTTTATGATTCTGAAGAGTTTGGAAAAGTTTTAGTAATTGACGGTCATGGAATGCTTTGCGAAAAAGATGAGTTTATATATCATGAAATGATGGCCCATGTAGCTATCTGCACCCATAAAGAGCCAAAAAAAGTATTAATAATAGGCGGCGGAGACGGAGGAGTAGCAAAAGAGGTTTTAAGACATCCAGAAATTAAAGTAGATATGGTAGAGATTGATGAAGAGGTGGTAAATATTAGTAAAAAATATTTCCCAAATATTGGGGATTGGGATAATCCAAGATTAAATCTAATTATTGGTGACGGTATAGAATTTGTAAAAGAGGCAAAAGATAAAAGTTATGATATAGTTTTGGTTGATTCCACAGACCCTGAAGGTCCCGCCGAAGGATTGTTTAACAAAAAATTTTATTCAAATGTTTATCGAATATTAAAAGATGATGGACTTGTCGTAGCTCAAGGGGAAAGCTGGTGGATAGATATGCCTTTGCATAAAGAGATAATGAAAACGATCGGTTCCTTTTTTAAAATAGTTATGCCTTATAGATTTGAGATGTATATGTATCCTGGATGCAATTGGAATTTTATAATGGGTAGTAAATTTTACCATCCTACAGCCGATATAAATCTCCATAGAGCCGATCTTCTTGAGGGAGTAAAATATTACAATTCAGATATTCACAAAGCAAGTTTCGTTTTGCCTACATATGTAAAAAAGAGTTAGGCGAACTATATAAATGGTAAACCAATTTAAGTAGATCAAGGTATTTTATGAAAGAAGATTTAAAACCCTTTGAACATGCTATAGCCTTAACCGGCGGTATAGCTACGGGTAAAAGCACCGTTTGCAATATACTAAAACTTTATGGATTTTCTATAATAGACGCCGATAAAATCGCCCATGAAGTATTAGAGGAGCAAAAAGATAAAATTGCCGAGATTTTTGGGAAAGAATATATCAAAAACAAAAAAGTTGATAGAAAATCTTTAGCAAAACTTATCTTTAACGATAAAAAAGCAAAAGAAAAGCTTGAAAAGCTTCTTCATCCCTTGATAAAAAAAAGGATAGAAAAAGAGTCTTTAAAACTTGAAAAATACAAAGTTCCCTATATTGTAGATATTCCTCTTTTTTATGAAACAAAAAATTATCCTATAAAAAAAGTTGTGGTAGTTTACGCACCAAAAGAGATTCAACTTAAAAGATTAACCCAAAGAGAGGGATATAGTGAAGAAGAAGCTATTAAAAGGATAGAGTCTCAAATAGATATAGAGGAGAAAAAAAGGCTTGCAGATTATGTAATTGATAACTCAAAAGATTTAAAGCATCTTCAAAAAGAGATAGAAAAATTTATAGAAAAGGTTAAAGATGAATATAGCTAAATATAGCGCAAGCGGCAACGATTTTATTATTTTTCACACTTTTAGGGAGGTTGATAGAAGCTCTCTTGCAAAAAAATTGTGCGATAGATTTAACGGAATTGGAGCAGACGGCCTAATAGTTCTTTTACCATATGAAGGTGTAGATTTTAAATGGCAGTTTTACAACGCTGATGGAAGCGAAGCCTCAATGTGCGGAAACGGAAGCAGAGCGGCCGCCCATTACGCATACAGTTATGCAATCGCACCAAAAAATATGAGCTTTTTAACAGGAGCTGGAGTAATAAACGCAGAAGTCAAAGGAGATACCGTAAAAAGCGAGTTGACGCCAGCTATAATTAAAGATAAAAATATACAAGAATTTGGAAAAAAATGGTGGCTTATAGATACTGGGGTTCCTCACCTTGTTACTTTTGTGAATAATTTGGATGAGTTTGATAAAGATAAAGCAAAAAAGCTTAGAAATATTTATAACGCAAACGTAAATTTTGCAAAAGTTAAAGATGGTATAATATATATAAGAACATATGAACGCGGCGTAGAAGATGAAACATTAGCTTGTGGAACAGGTATGGCTGCCGCATTTTATAGAGCATATCTTGAAAATCTTGTGAAAGATGAAGCAAAAGTATATCCAAAAAGCAAAGAAGAGTTGATACTTGGCTTTAAAAACGACTCTTTATATCTAAAAGGAAAAGTTAAAAAAGTTTTTGAAACTTTTATAGAGGAGGTTTATTGAAAAAGATTGTAACTGGTGCTGCTATCTTACTCTTTTCACTATCTATAAACGCAACGGAGCTAAAATCGATACCTTCTTGGTATTATAAAATAAAAAATATTCAAAAACAAAAAGAGAAGTTTTTTGAAATATTAAGACCCCTAGTAAAAGAGGAAAATATCAAAATAAAAAAAGAGAGGGAATTTGTAGAAAATTTTTTTGATGAGTATTACAAAACTCCAATAACCGATGCAAAAAAACTTCAAAAAATAGTAAAAATAGCAAAAAAATACAGAATCAAAAATATTTTTAACAAAAAAGAGTATCTAATAAAAATAGACACTATCCCGCAATCTCTTGTTTTAGCCCAAGCTGCGTTGGAGAGCGGATGGGGAAAGAGTAGATTTGCAAAAGAGGCAAACAATCTTTTTGGTGAATGGACTTTTGGTAAAAACGGGCTTATCCCTCAAAATAGAGAAGAGGGCAAAAATCATAAAATAAGGATATTTAAAAGTATAAACGACTCAATCGCCTCATATATGCTAAACCTAAATAGACACAGAGCCTATAAAGAGTTTAGAATAGCAAGATACAAAGCCAAAATAGGGGGCAAACCCTTTAACGGTTTAAAAGCGGCGATGACTATGCAAAGATATTCTCAGATAGGAAAAAAATATAATAGATTAGTATCTTCGATAATTAGAAAAAACAGACTCCATTTAAATGAGAGCTAAGCTATTAATTATTCTCAACTTCAAACTTCAAACTCACAACCCCGCTTCCTTCATCTTTTGAGCCTGATAATGGGCAATAAGAGGATCGATAATCTGATCAAAATCGCCGTTTTGCATAATTTCGTCAAGCTTATATAAAGTTAGACCTATTCTATGATCGGTTATTCTGTTTTGAGGATAGTTATATGTTCTAATTCTCTCGCTTCTATCTCCACTTCCGACTTGTTCTTTTCTATCTTTAGCAAGAGCCTCTTGTTGCTCTCTCATCATCTTTTCATAAATTCTTGCTTTTAAAACCTTCATAGCCTTTTCTTTATTTTTATGCTGGCTCTTTTCATCCTGCATAGCTACAACTATCCCCGTTGGGATATGGGTGATCCTAACGGCGCTATCTGTGGTATTCACAGACTGCCCGCCACATCCACTTGATCTATAAACATCTATTTTTAAATCGTTTGGATTTATCTCAACATCAACATCATCGACTTCTGGCATTATTGCAACGGTAACGGCGGAAGTATGTATCCTTCCTTGAGACTCCGTTGCCGGGACTCTTTGGACCCTATGGGTCCCAGCTTCGTATTTTAATCTACTATATACTCCCTGCCCCTTTATCTTTGCGATAATCTCTTTATATCCTCCGCTATCGCTCTCGCTTGAACTAACTATTTCTACTTTCCATCCTTTAGAATCTGCATATCTAACATATGCTCTAAAAAGATCTGCCGCAAAAAGCGCGGCCTCTTCTCCTCCGGTTCCGGCTCTTATCTCAAGATAGATATTTTTATCATCATTTGGATCTTTTGGAATTAATAAAACTTTTATCTCTTCTTCGAGCTTCTCTTTTAAAGGCTCTAACTCTTTTAACTCCTCTTTCGCAAGCTCACCAAGCTCTTCATCCTCTAAAAGAGCTCTATTTTCTTCAATAGCTTCAATAACTTTAAAATACTCTTTTGCCTTCTCTACGATAGGCTCAAGTTCTGACTGCTCTTTGGAGAGCTCTGTCATTTTTTTTATATTATTGGTAATATCGGGAGAGCTTAGAAGTTTATTTATCTCTTCGTATCTATCTATAAAGGGCTGAAGTTTCTCTTTTAGCATGGGCGGATCTAACAGAAGCTTACGCAGCTTCTGTCATAGAGTTTACAAGTTTATGAAGTCTTGATACTTTTCTTGCGGCGGTATTTTTTTTCAATACCCCTTTACTTACAAACTTATGAAATTCTCTATTTGCCACTTTTAAAGCTTCTAAAGCTTTTTCTTTATCACCAGATTCAACCGCCTCTCTAACAGCTTTTGTTATATTTTTAATTCTTGTTCTATAAAATCTATTTCTTGCTGTTCTTTTTGCTGTTTGGCGAATTCTTTTTAAAGCGGATTTATGATGTGCCATATTTTTTAATCCTTTTTAATTTATTTTAGGCTAGAATAATACCCCAAGTTTATTTAAAAAAAGTTTAAATTAATCATTTTTTAAGAATAAGGAAAGTGCTGATGAAACTTTTTGGAACCGACGGAGTAAGAGGAGAGGCCGGGAAATTTTTGACGGCTCAATTTGTTATGAAACTTGCGATGAGTGCGGGAATATATTTTAGAAAACATTCAGTTACCAATAAAATCTTGGTTGGCAAAGATACAAGAAGAAGCGGATATATGATAGAAAACGCAATTGTTAGCGGTTTGACCGCCGTTGGATACAACGTAATTCAAATCGGTCCTATGCCAACTCCCGCAATCGCTTTTTTAACGGAAGATATGAGATGTGATGCAGGTATCATGATAAGCGCAAGCCATAATCCATATTATGATAACGGTATAAAATTTTTCAACCATTTTGGAGACAAACTTCAAGAGAGCGATGAAGAAAAAATTGAAGAAATCTTTTTTAATGAAGAGCTAATTATTCAAAATCAAAAAACAAAAAAAGAGATTGGATCTTCTAAAAGAATAGATGACGTAATAGGAAGATATATAGTTCATATAAAAAACTCTTTTCCAAAAGAGTTAACATTAAACGGTATGAGAATAGTTTTGGACACGGCAAACGGTGCGGCTTATAAAGTAGCTCCTACTATATTTAGTGAACTTGGAGCTGAAACTATCGTCATAAACAATCAACCTGATGGATTCAATATAAATCATAAATGCGGCGCTATATATCCTGATGATTTAGCAAACGTTGTAAAAAAATATAGAGCCGATATAGGTTTTGCTTTTGATGGAGACGCTGATAGATTGGTTGTTGTTGACGAAAGAGGAGAGATAATAGAAGGAGATAAACTTCTTGGTGCTCTTGCTTTATATCTGAAAAATGAAAATAGATTAAAAAACAACGCAATGGTTGCTACTGTTATGAGCAATAAAGCTTTGGAAGATTTTCTAAATAGGCAAGGAATCACTCTTTATAGGAGTAAAGTAGGAGATAAGTATGTTCTTGAAGAGATTAAAAAACACAATTTAAATTTTGGAGGAGAAAATAGCGGACATATCATCTTAACAGACTTTGGAAAAACTGGTGATGGTCTTGTTAGCGCTTTGCAAACCGTAGCTCTTATGTTAAAAAGCGGTAAAAAAGCAAGTGAAATTTTAAATTCTTTTGAGCTTTATCCCCAAATTTTAAAAAATATAAACGTCCAAGAAAAAATACCTCTAGAAAATATCAAAGGGCTTGAAGAGGTTATAAAAGATGCTGAAAAAAAAGGTATAAGAACGCTTATTAGATACTCTGGAACGGAAAATAAACTCAGAGTCTTACTTGAGGGAAAAGATCAAAAATTATTAGAAAAAGAGATGGATAAAATTATTCAATTTTTATCAAAAGCATTAAATTTATGAGAGCGTATATAATATTTTTTTTAGCTTTAATAGGTGTTTTTTTAATAGACAAAAGCTTAAAAGAGCTTTTTATAAACGGACTATATTATGATAGCAGATGTATAACCTTTGGATATACTTTAAATAGAGGCGTTGCCTTTTCTATGCTATCATCTTTTAGCAATTATTTAAAATGGCTTTTATTATTTTTGATAATAGGGGCCTTTATCTATATCGTATATAAAAGATATATTTTAAAAATCCCTTTTATTTTAGGGATTTTATTTGGTGGAGCTATTGGAAATTTATACGATAGATTTATCTATAACGGGGTAGTGGATTATATATATTGGCATTGCGGATTTGATTTTGCCGTGTTTAATTTTGCTGATGTAATGATAGATATCGGTATTTTATGGATATTATATTTACATTTTATTCAAAAAAAAATATAATTTCACTCAAGAAAAATTAAAACTATTAAGCTTTAATTTAATACAACAAACAACCCATAAAATTTGGTCGCGTAGCTCAGGGGTAGAGCACTACGTTGACATCGTAGTGGTCAGAGGTTCGAATCCTCTCGCGACCACCATATGAAAAAAATTTCACTCAATTAATAAATAAAAAATTACTATTTTTAAAAAAGGATCTATTTGGAACCCATCGCAATAAAAAAAGATAACGAAATTTTAGATCTTCAAACCGCAAAAGAAAAAGGTATCGACATTGAACCTTCCAAAAAAATCTATCCCGAAAACAGCAAAGAAGCCCTTGAAGTATTGCGCCACTCTACGGCCCATTTAATGGCTCAAGCTATAAAAGAGCTATATCCGGACGCAAAATTTTTCGTAGGTCCGGTGGTAGAGGATGGATTTTATTACGATTTTAAAACAAAAGAAAAAATTTCCCAAGAGGATCTAAAAAAGATCGAAAAAAAGATGCAAGAGATCGCAAAAAGAAAACTTGACATCATAAGATACCAAATCCCAAAAAAAGAGGCGATTGAAAAATTTAAAGATGATGAATTAAAGCAAGAGGTTTTAAAAAATATTCCAGACGATACAGTTTCTATCTATAAACAGGGGGATTTTGAAGATCTTTGCCGAGGTCCTCACGTTCCAAATACAAAATTTTTAAAACATTTTAAACTATTAAGAGTCGCCGGTGCTTATCTTGGCGGCGATGAAACTAAAGAGATGCTAACAAGGATCTATGGAACAGCATTTGCTGATAAAAAGAGTCTAAAAGATTATTTAACGATGATCGAAGAGGCTAAAAAAAGGGACCATAGAAAACTTGGAGCCGAATTAGAGCTTTTTACATTTTTTGAAGAGGTTGGAGCGGGACTTCCAATATGGCTTCCCAAAGGAGCAAGACTAAGAAGTAAACTTGAATCATTACTATTTATCGCTCATAGAAAAAGAGGATATGAGCCCGTTAGAGGTCCTGAAATCTTAAAAAGCGAACTTTGGAAAAAAAGCGGTCATTATCAAAATTATAAAGAAAATATGTATTTTACTGAAATTTGCGATGAAAAAGATGATTGTGTGGAATATGGTATAAAGCCTATGAATTGCGTAGGCCACATAATGATATATAAATCAAAAAAAAGAAGTTACAAAGAATTGCCTATAAAATATTTTGAATATGGCGTAGTTCACAGACATGAAAAAAGCGGTGTTTTACACGGACTTTTTAGGGTAAGGGAGTTTACACAAGATGATGCACATATATTTTGCACGCCAGATCAGATAAAAGATAATGTTATCGAGGTTTTAGGATTTGTTGATGAGATTATGAAAACCTTTGATTTCAAATATGAGATGGAGATTTCAACAAAACCAAAAAAGGCAATAGGAAGTGATGAAATCTGGGAAATTGCCACAAACTCCCTAAAAGAAGCTTTGGATGAAAATGGACATAAATATGCCATTGACGAGGGTGGAGGAGCCTTTTATGGACCAAAAATCGATATTAAAATAACTGATGCGATCGGCAGGAAATGGCAATGTGGAACGATCCAGGTAGATTTTAATCTTCCTCAAAGATTTGAACTTGAGTATATCGATAGTGATAACAGCGCTAAAAGGCCTGTAATGATTCATAGGGCAATTTTAGGCTCTTTTGAAAGATTTATTGGTATTATGACAGAACATTTTGCTGGAGAATTTCCTTTCTTTATAGCTCCAACTCAAATAATCCTCATCCCAATAGCCGATCCCCATAAAAGTTATGCATACTTATTAAAAGAAAAATTGATTGATTTAGGTGTAGATTGCGAGATTTTTGACAAAAATGAAAGCCTAAATAAAAGAATAAGAAACGCTGAAAAACAAAAAGTTCCAATGATTGTCGTTATAGGCGACAAAGAAGTTAGCGAAAAATTTGTAGCTATAAGGGATAGAAGAGAAAGAATACAGTATAATATATCTGAAAAAGAATTTTTTGAAAAAATCAAGGAGAAATTAAGTGAGGTACGCTTTTGAGTAAGAAAAAAGATCAAGTGCTCTTAAATGAGGATATAAGAGCCGAAAAGGTTAGGTGTATAGGTGAGGATGGAACCCAGTTTGGAATTATTTCAAGAGATGAGGCTTTAAGTTTAGCGGAAGAAAAAGGGTTAGATCTTGTTTTGATCGCGCCAAACGCCAATCCGCCTGTATGCAAAATTATGGATTTTGGCAAATTCAAATATCAGCAGGAAAAGAAGAAAAAAGAAGCCAAAAAGAAACAAACAAAAATTGAGGTAAAAGAGATAAAACTCTCGGTAAAAATCGCTCAAAACGATATAGATTATAAAGTTAAGCACGCAAGAGAGTTTTTGGAAAAAGGAAAACATGTAAAATTTAGAGTATTTTTAAAAGGGCGGGAAATGGCACATCCAGAAGCCGGCGTAGAAGTCCTTGAGAGGATTATTCCCCTTATTGAAGATATTGGCGTAGTAGAAAAAAAGCCCCATATCGAAGGAAGATATGTAAATATGATGGTCGTGCCAAAAAAAGAAGATAAGAAAAAATGACTTTTATAAATTAGGAATTGGGAATTAGTTTATTTAAAAAACTGAAATTTCCAATTCCAAATTCCTAATTACCTCTTTATTTTAATCTTTCATTTATAATCTTACGATATAATATGCACCTTAAATTTTGCAAAGGAGTTTAGATGCCGAAAATGAAAACACATCGCGGGGCTGCCAAAAGATTTAAAAAAACAAAAAACAAAATAAAAAGAGGCAGTGCTTTTAGAAGCCACATTTTAACTAAAAAATCGCCTAAAACAAAAAGAGGATTAAGAGCGCCTCATTATGTTAGTAAAGTTGACGAACCAAGAATAAGAGAGTTAATAGCTACATATTAAGCTAAAACTCCACCCATTAGGGTCAAGTCCCAAAAAGGGCACCTAAAAAAACAAAAAGGTAAAGGGAGAAAAAAATGAGAGTAAAAACAGGTATAGTTAGAAGAAGAAGACATAAAAAGATATTAAAGCTTGCAAAAGGCTTTTATAGCGGAAGAAGAAAACATTTTAGAAAAGCTAAAGAGCAACTTGAAAGATCTTTAGTATATGCTTATAGAGACAGAAAACAGAAAAAAAGAGATTTTAGAAAACTTTGGATAACAAGAATAAACGCTGCATGTAGATTAAATGATATTAGTTATTCAAGATTTATACATGGATTAAAAAAGGCTGGCATCGAACTTGATAGAAAAATTTTGGCTGATCTTGCGATGAATGAACCTGAAAATTTTTCAAAAATCGTCCAAAAAGCAAAAGCGGCTCTTTAATAAAGCAGCCGCACTTCGGGGTGTAGCGCAGCCTGGTTAGCGCACTACCTTGGGGTGGTAGAGGTCGCCGGTTCAAATCCGGCCACTCCGACCATCTTTTCCTCTATATATTCTACAAATATCTATCTTTAAAAAATTAAATTCAATCTATAATTTTCAAAATGCAACTAAAGTAGCTGTAAGTTTTAAACAGATATACTAAACTTATGTCAACCAAAAAATATAATGGAGGTTGACATGAAAAAACTCATTGTTTCTGCATTGACTGCTACACTGCTATTAACCCCAAACATGTCAGCAAGTGAAGCAAGCAAGGCTGCGTCAAATTTGGCCCTATCCCAAGCTAAAACAAAGGCTAAAAAGGAACAAAAAGAGATAAAAATAGTCAAAGAAGCTGTTGATGCTGTAGCTTTCACAAATGAAGTAATAATCGCTCTGGAAAAAGAAAATAAAGATGAGGCTTTAAAAAAACTTGAAAAAGCTATAGGAAAATTGGAAGTTGTTTTAGCATCGCCAAATGCACCGGCTCTAATTCCTATAGAGAGCAATATGATAGTATATGAGTTTTCAGGAACGCTTAGGGATATCGATATAGCTTTGATTACTGTAAAAGCGCTACTAAATGAACATAAAATACAAGAGGCCAGAAGAGTTTTAAATACTCTTAGAAGCGAAATTGTTATAAAAACGGTTAATCTTCCTTTGGCATCATATCCGGCAGCATTAAAACTTGCAGCAAAGTTCATTAATGAAGATAGATTGCAAGAGGCTAAAAATATTTTACATCAGGCTCTATTAACATTTGTAGAGATAGATATTATTACCCCAATACCCCTTTTACAAGCTCAATTTCTTGTAGAAGAGGCTAAAAAGTTGGCAAAAAATGATAGAAAAAAAGCTCTTGAATTTTTAAAAGAGGCAAAAAATAGTCTAAAAATAGCAAAAGCTTTAGGCTATACAAGTGATTCTGATACCACATATAAAATGCTAAACGATTCTATTGAAAAGATAGAAAATGAGGTTAAAGGTAAAAAAGAGGCCCAAAAACTTTTTGAAGATCTAATTGAAAAATTAAAAGAGTTTAAAGAAAAATCTATAATAACAATCAAAAAATAAGGAGGAGATATGACAGTAGTAGGATTTCATCATTTAGAAGAGTTATTTAGAAGAGTGGCTTCATTGGATATTAAAAAAGGTCATGCAAAAGATATAACAGATTATGTTGGTTCAAAACTTTATGACCTTTTATTAATTGGCGAAAGAAACGCAAAATATAACGCAAGAGAGGTTATTTGGGAAAGCGATCTTCCGCTAACTAAAGGTTTGCTTGAGACTGTTATTGAGTTTAAAAAACTTGAACAAGAGTATAACTTGCAAGATATATTGGATCATCTTGCAACATATCCACCATTAAAATATCCATTAGAAACAGAAGTAGAAAATAAACTTCCAGAATATGTAGGAGCACTTTTAGTTGTTTTTGCAAAAGTTATGAAAAGCCTCGATGAAGAAAATAGAGCTGTCTCTCATGAACTTATTGAAAAGACAAAAAAAGTAATGGATTTAACACTATAGTTTTGCTACTTTTGTAGCAGAAAATCTTATATAAAGAGAGTAAAATTAAATAAAAAGGAGGCAAAATGAGCTGGAGAGAGGATTTAAAAAGAAAAGTTGAAAAGATTTTGGAAAGTCCAAAGGATGTTGCTCAAAAAATAACTTCTTTAATCGAAGATGAGATAAAAGAGCTAAAATCAAAAGCTAAAAGCGAAAAGAAAGAGATTGAAGAGATGGTAACACAACTAATCGAAGCAGTTATTAAAAAAACAAAAAAGGAGGGCAAAATGTCAATGCCGCTACTTGGAGATAAATTTCCAACAATTGAGGTTCAAACAACTCAGGGAAAGATGGTTTTACCAGATGATCTAAAAGGAAAATGGACAGTTCTTTTTAGCCATCCAGCAGACTTTACACCGGTATGTACAACAGAGTTTGTAAGTTTTCAAAAACATAAAAAAGAGTTTGATGAGATAAACACACAGCTTATTGGTCTTTCAATCGACCAGGTATTTTCTCATATAAAATGGGTAGAGTGGATAAAAGAAAAACTTGATATTGAAATCGAATTTCCAATAATTGCCGCAACCGATACATTGGCTGAACAGATAGGTATGATACATCCTGGAAAAGGAACAAATACCGTAAGAGCCGTATTTATAATCGATCCTGAAGGTATTGTTAGAACAATTTTATATTATCCACAAGAGATAGGTAGAAACATCTCCGAAATCGTAAGAGCCGTTAAAGCACTGCAAAAAAGCGATAAAGATGGGGTTGCAACACCTGCAAACTGGCCTGAAAACGAGCTTATCAAAGATAGAGTCATCATCCCACCAGCAACAGATTGTGAAACTGCTAAAAAAAGAACAAAAGAGTATGAATGTTATGATTGGTGGTTCTGTCACAAAGAGGCGTAAGCCTCTTTGTTTTGATCTTTACTGAGAATTTGTCAAATTTTTAGTAAAGATCAAAAGAGGAGTGAAAATGGTAATAAAAAAAGAGTCTTTAGAAATTTTAGATGAAATTTTAAAATTTGAAAATGAAGCTATTGATATAAAAAATTTAAATAATGATCTAATAAAGGAGTTAAATCTATCTGGAATTATCGAATTTCCAATTCCTTCAAAAATAGCCCTAACATATGAAGGGAAAATAGTTGTAGATATATATAAAAGAGTTAAAGAAAAAATAGATTTTAACAAGTTCAAAGAAGGTTTTAGATGGGTAGGAAGCGAGATAATAGCTATGATAGATATGGCTATTAAAAATAAAAACACTACCACAAAAATAACATATGATGAATTATCAATTAGAGGTTTTGCCGATGAAAATAAAAAATTAACCCAAGAAGCTATAGATCTATATGAAGCTTTTAAAATTTTGAAGCCCCAATTATCAATAGATGCAAATCTTGCAGAATATATAAGAAAATCTCCAACGGGTCCAACAGATATACACTATCTTCCAATAGAAGGAAACAATAAAGATCTTCTTGAGGCTATGAGAATAATAGCATATTCTATTCCAAAAGGAGAATATTTCACATTTACAGGACTTGGACAAGCTATTAAGGAGACATTAAATTATTGCGGTTTTGTTCAAGAGGGTAGTGTAATTGATATACCAATTTTAGAAGATATAGCAAAAGTTTTTGATGGTGAAAAGATAGAGCAAGAGGCTCTTTTAAATCTTGAAGCTTTAGGTTTTATAGAAAATGGCGACACTCTAACTTACGGGGGAGAAAAAGCTTTAGATGTTTATAAAATTTTTAAAGAGGAGTATCAAGAAAAAATCTTAAAAAGTTTTGCACTTGAAAAAGAAGAGATAGAAACATTAAAAACTATTCAACATATATTGGAAGAAAAAAGTATAAATAACCCTAAAGAACTCCCAACACTAGATAAAATAAAAAAAGAGCTAATAGATAGAAAAGTTAAAGAGTATAAAAAAATTTTAAATATTTATGGAAGAAATCTTGATGAAATGCCTCTAAAAAGAAAAGAGATAGCCAAAAAATTTAGTGAAACAAAAGATAATATAAAATGGTTTGAAGAAAATTTTGATCTAAAAGAGTATCTATATAGTTTGGAAGCCTTTGGTTTGATAAATGAGGGAGTCGATAAAAGCGGTAAAAGCATATATTTTGTTACAGATGATGGCAAAAAAGTTATCGATGATCAAATAGATGAAAGACCTATCCATTCTTGGAGCGTAAAAACATTAACATTATCAAACAAGATCTTTTCATCACCAAACGGAGAGTGGATAAAAGAAGCAAGAAAAGAGAGGATTTTAGGAACCTTTGAGCCAAGCAAATCTGGATTATTATATGAAGAGCTGGCACAAAAACCAAAACTTCCTTTTATTATCAGATACGAAATGGATATATTCAAAACTATACCAGAAAATGGTGCATCTTGCGAAGATATTCTTGAAGGAAAAGATAATAATGAAAAAATAAAAATTATAGAAGCTTTAGATAAATTGGAAGCTAAAGGTTTTATTGAGATTTTGGCTGATGGACATATAATAGAAACAGAATATGGAAAATTAATGGATGATGCTCTAAGCGGAGTTCCAGAAGGGTTTGGAGCTCCGGTAAATCCAACAATATATAAAGTTGTTAAAGCTATTGCGGAAGTTGGTAGTATGTATGTAAAAGAGCAAAAGGTAAGAATTTTGCCAAAAAACATTCAAGAAGCCATAAAAAGAAGCGGCTTAAGTAAAGAGAGTTTTGATAAAGCTTATATTGCTGCTAAAGAAGCGAAATTTCTTGGAAGAAACAGCGTAAATGAGGCAGGATTAAAGATGTTAAAAGCTGTAGAGATTTTAAATAAATAAGCGGATCTTATCCGCTTATAATATTCCAAGTTGTAATTTTGCTTCATCGCTCATTTTTGATTTGTCCCAAGGTGGCTCAAAAACTAAATTTACTTCCAAATCTTCAATCTCATCTATTTTGTTTCTTATATTTTTAACAAGTTCTACGATAGATTCTGCAGCAGGACAAAAAGCGCTAGTTAAAGTCATATCTATTTTGCAGATAGCACCTTCTTTGCCCTCTTTACAATCAATACCATAAATTAGACCAAGATCGTATATATTTACCGGAATTTCCGGATCATATATCTTTTTTAACTCTTCAATGATTTTCTCTTTAACTTTTTCCAAATCCAATATAACTCCTTATTTTTGTTCTTCTTTGCATTTTTTTGCAAAAGAGTAAATTCTATTTAAAAACGCTTCCATGCTTTGAAGTCTTGTGGGACTAAGAATTTTATCAAATCCAAGCTCATAAAGTTTTTTTGGATCAAAACTTAATATCTCATCGGGAGTTCTATTGTTAAATATTTTTAAAAGCAAAGGTATCATACCTTTTGCCAAAGATGAGCTACCTTCTACCCTAAAATAAACTCTACCATCTTTACACTCTTCAACCATCCAAGCGGGAGATGAACACCCTTTTATTAAGGTTTTATCGTTTTTCTCTTCAGGCTTTAACCTCATTTCATTTTGTTTTCCAAGCTCTATAATATACTCAACTATCGCTTCGCTATCTCCCAAAAGCTCAAAATCCTCTTTAATCTCGGCTAAAACTTCATCCATGCTTTTCATTTTTTTCCTTTATACAATATCTAATTTGTATCTCTATTATAAATATCTTCAAATCTTTTATAAATATCGCTCTTTTTATCTTCTTCTTTAATACTCTCAATAATCTCGTTCATAAATCCAAGAACTATCATTTTTCTAGCCTCTTTTTCTTCAATACCCCTTGTTCTTATATAAAATATCTCTTCTGGATCTATCTGCCCCGTTGTTGATCCATGGCTTGCTTCTAATTCATCTATATAGATCTCAAGCTGAGGTTTAGAGACCATATAGGCTTTATCATTTAAAAGGATCGATTTGTTATTTTGATGTGCGCTTGCGCCTTTAGCGCTATTTTCTACTTTTATTAAGGCATCAAAAATCGCTGTTGATCTATCTTTTAATACATGCCTTGCCTCTTGGTTGGAAGTTGCGTTTTCTTTTAAATGATTTATTTTTATAACGTTTGATCTAACTGCTTCATTATCTGTATATACCAAATGTTTTGCTTCGCATCTGCTATTTTGAAATAGATCTATTTTTGTATTATGGCTTATTTTTCCCTCACCTATATCAAAGGTTTTATATACAAATTCACATCTATCATTTACCAAAATATTATGAGAAGCAACCATATCATAACTTTTTTCGAACTCGTCTTGAACTCTTACATATTCCAAAAAGCCATCATCTATAAATATATCCCACCCGTAAAATATCAAAGAGTTCTTTAGCTCATATTCAAAATCTTCATAAATGGCTACTTTTGCTCCATTTTTAATATTTAGACTTATTCTATAAGGAAGCAAAACATTATCAACGGTAAATTTATGTTTTATATTTAAAATAGAATCTTTCGTAACCGTTATATTTATAACCTTTGAAGATAATATATGGTTTATATAATATATCTGATCAAAATGGTTTTTATCAAGATCTATCTCATCTAAAATATCTATCTTTATATCTTTTGGAGCGCCAACAACGCTTCCGTCAAGTATCAAAATATTTTCATCCTCTTTTATTTGGTCTTTTTTGGTCTCATAAATATCTAACTCTTTTGATAAAAGATATGAAACGTTAAAATATCTATAATGTTCCGTTTTTTTAAAATCAAGCCCAAGAGAACTAAGAGCAACGGCGCTTTCGCTTCTTATTTTGTCGCTTTTGGCAAAATTTAACAAAGATGAAAGCTCGGTTTTTGATAAAGCTATCTTTTTCATTTTGCTTCCTCAATAATTTTATACCCTTCTTCTTCAAGAGCTTTAACCAGCTCAATATCTCCGGTTTTTACAACTTTCCCATCCATCATTACATGCACGAAATCCGGTTTTACATAATCTAAAATTCTTGAATAGTGGGTAATTATCAAAAATGTTTTATCGCTTGATTTAATTTTGTTTATCCCTTCGCTTACCGCTTTTAGCGCGTCAATATCCAAACCAGAATCTATCTCGTCCAAAATAATTAGATCAGGACCTAGCATAAGCATCTGCAAAATCTCGTTTCTCTTTTTCTCTCCGCCGCTAAAGCCAACATTTAAACTTCTATTTAGCATCTCCGGTTTCATCCCAAGCAAAGAGGCGTATTCTCTTGCCATCTTTAAAAACTGAGCCGGATTTAGAGGCTCTTTACCCTCAAACTCCCTTTTTGCATTAACAGCCGTTCTCAAAAAGTAAGCGTTTGTTACTCCAGGAACCTCAACGGGATTTTGAAAACTCATAAAAATGCCTCTTAGAGCTCTCTCTTCTGGAGCCATATCCAAAATCGACTCCCCTTTATATATGATATCTCCATCAGTTACCTCAACATCATAATGACCAACTATAGTTTTTGACAAAGTAGATTTTCCAGCCCCGTTTGGACCCATAATGGCGTGAACTTTTCCTTTTTGCAAATTTAAATCAACACCTTTTAATATCTCTTTCTCACCGATTTTTGCTTTTAAATTTTTAATTTCCATCATCATCCTACACTTCCTTCCAATGTTAAATTTAATAGATCTTTTGCTTCTGCCGCAAACTCCATAGGTAAATTTGCCAATACTTCTTTACAAAATCCATGAACGATCATACTCACCGCATCCTCTTCGCTAATACCTCTTTGTCTTAGATAAAAAAGCTGCTCTTCGCTTATCTTGCTCGTTGTAGCCTCATGTTCGATTGAGGCTGTTGAGTTTTTAGACTCAAGATAAGGAAAAGTATGAGCCCCACATCTATCCCCTATAAGTAAAGAGTCACATTCGCTATAGTTTCTAGCACCCTTTGCAGAAGCTTGAATTTTCACAAGCCCTCTATAGCTATTTTGGCCCTTCATCGCCGAAATCCCCTTTGAAATAATAGTAGAAGAGGTATTTTTTCCTATATGTATCATTTTTGTTCCGGTATCGGCTTGTTGAGCCTTTGTAGTAATAGCCACCGAATAAAACTCACCTACTGAATTGTCCCCTTTTAAGATACAGCTTGGATATTTCCATGTGATTGCCGAACCGGTCTCTACCTGAGTCCAAGAGATTTTTGAGTTTTTACCGGCACACAATCCTCTTTTTGTAACAAAGTTATATATACCTCCAACTCCGTTTTCATCGCCTGGATACCAGTTTTGAATAGTGGAGTATTTGATCTCGGCGTTATCTAAAGCTATAAGTTCCACAACTGCTGCGTGTAGCTGATTTTCATCTCTCATAGGCGCAGAACACCCTTCATTATAACTAACATAACTTCCTTCATCTGCAATTATTAACGTTCTTTCAAACTGCCCGGTATTTTGAGCATTTATTCTAAAATAGGTAGATAACTCCAAAGGACATCTAACACCTTTTGGCACATAAACAAAAGTTCCGTCCGTAAACACAGCCGAATTAAGCGCGGCAAAAAAGTTATCGCTCATAGGAACTACGCTAAACATATATTTTTGAACAAGCTCTGGATAATCTCTAATAGCTTCGCTAATGGAGCAAAAGATTATCCCCATCTCTTTGAGCTTATCTTTAAAGGTCGTAGCTACACTTACGCTATCAAAAACGGCATCAACCGCAACGCCGGCTAAAGCCTTTTGCTCTTCAAGAGGGATTCCAAGCTTTTCATAAGCCCTTAAGATCTCAGGATCAACCTCGTCCAAACTTTTTGGTTTCTTCTTTGGAGCCGCATAATAACTAATAGACTGATAATCTATAGGCTCATATTTTAAATGTGCCCAATGAGGCTCTTCCATCTTTTGCCAGATATGAAAAGCTTGGAGCCTCATATTTGTCATCCAGTCTGGCTCACCCTTTTTTTTGGATAAAAAAACGATAATATCTTCGTTCAATCCAGGAGGCGCAGTCTCTTCTTCTATATCTACGCTAAATCCAAGCTCATACTCTTTTGATACTATTTCATCAATTTTTTTCTCTTCACTACTCACTACTTACCCCTTTAAATATAATCTGGCTTAATATAACTTAAATAGGATAAAATTTCTCTTAATTAAAAATTTAATAGTTTTATCGCCAAATTTGCAGCAATAATTAGAAGCAAAACTCCTATTATTTTTCTAATCTGCAAGGAAGATAGATGAAAATGGCTTATTTTATTTCCTATATATCCGCCTATTATAGCGGCGATTGCTGTAATAAACAAAAGAGTAAAATCGATCTTTACAAAAGTAGCATAAGTAAAAAAAGCACCCAAAGTAGAAAAAGGTATAACAAAACTAACAGCATAGCTTATCTTTTTTGAATCCCACCCAAGCATTATAAGAAGGGGCAAGATCAATGACCCACCTCCAACACCTATTAGACCAGAAAGTATCCCAACAAAAAAGCCTATAGGATAAAAGAGCCATCTTTTAGTATATTTAAATTTTTGCTTCTTTTTACCAAAAAGGAGCATAAAAGAGCTAAAAAGCAAAAATAAAACCAATATCCCCCTTACAAAATCTTCTTCAACAAATCTACTCGCATATGCTCCCATAGGAGTTGATATCATTATAGAAACTACCAAAGGGATGGCAAATCCAATATCCAGCGATTTTCTGAGTATATTCATAAAACTTGCGGTTATAGTAGATGCAGAATTTATAAAAAGTCCGATCGCCTTAGCAAGATTTAATGGCATTCCCATCATATCAAATATAGGAACAAGTGCGGCAGCGGATCCAAGACCTCCTAATGCAAAAAAAGTCGAAATTAAAAGAGTTATAAAAAAATATGCTATATAATCCATTTTAAAAGGGTATTAAAAAAGTGTTTAAAAAAAGATAATCTTTTGATATGATATGAAAAAAAAGGAGAAAAAAATGGCTCATCATAAACATCATGAAAAACTTGAAGCTCTAAAAGAGGCTATAGAAAAAAATCCAAAACTAACACAGCAGGAAAAATCAAACGCTATTGCCCATATAGAGGAGTGGTATAAAGAAGATAAGGCTCAAGGAATCTTTTTAGAAGAGTTAAAAGAAAAACTTCTTGAAATTAGCAAAAATATAGAGCCGATTTTGGCTGAACTCGGTTTTATATAAAATTTTTACTTTTTAAAAATATGTTCTATTTTTCTCTTTTTAGATAAAATCCTCTAAAAAACGGAGGATTTTATGAAAAAGATAGTTTTATCTGTAGCAATATTAGCGATTATTATCGCAGGAGTATTTATAGCTATAAAATCAAAAGATAGTTATGATCCTACAAAATTTTATATTAACGCTCAAAATGGTATAAATATAGGCTCGGCGATTGATTTTAAACTTCCAGATCAGTTTAATAAATCCCACTCATTAAACGAAGATACAAAGATCTTAATACTTGTTTTTGCAAAAGATACGGCTCATACGGTAAAAGAGTTCTTAAAAAAACAGCCAAAAGGATTTTTAGAAAGCAAAAAAGCTATTTTTATAGCCGATATTTCACCTATGCCCGTTATTATAAGAAATACTTTTGCTATGCCTGATCTTCAAAAAAGCAATTATTCAATCTTATTAATATATGATAAAAATCTTGCTTCAAAACTCAAAAACGAAAAAAACGCAGATAAAATTACGATCGTTTATCTCAATAACAAAAAAATCGAGGATATAAAATATATAACAACCAAAAAAGAGTTAGAAGATATCTTAAAATAGATGAAAAAGATCTATATTTTAAGCGGAGCGGGATTAAGTAAAGAAAGCGGCATAGATACCTTTAGAGAAGAGGGCGGAGTTTGGGATAAATATGATATAAAAAAAGTATGTTCCATAGAGGGATGGGAAGAGGATAGGGAGTTTGTAACAAAATTTTATGACAAAAGAAGGGTTGAGCTTAAAAAATATAAACCAAACAGAGCCCACTACTTCTTTGCCGCTTTGGAAAAAAGATATAAAGACAAAATATATCATCTAACACAAAACGTAGACGACCTTTTAGAAAGAGCCGGATGTAAAAATGTTATACATCTTCACGGAACTTTAACGGATCTTAGATGCGAAGATTGTTTTAATGTTTTTTATATAGGCTACCAAGAACAAAAAGATAAAATCTGCCCCTTTTGCGGCTCCAAAAAAGTAAGACACAATGTAGTAATGTTTGGGGAAGTTGCAATAAATTATAAATATTTATATACCCTTGCAAAAAAAGCAGATATCTTCATAGCGATAGGAACGAGCGGAAAAGTTATAGATATAGTGGATCTATCAAAAGAGTTTGAAACTTCCATACTAATTAATCCCAATAGAGAAAAATATATAACAATCTTTGGAGAACATGAAGAGTATATAGATAGTTTTTTTGATATTTTTATCCAAAAAGAGGCTACCAAAGCAATTTGGGAGTTAAAAAAGATATTAAATTTGATCTAAATTAACATTTTTTTTACAAAAATCCATTATACTAAATAAAAAATTGTTAGGAAAAAATTATGAAAAAAATTTTTTTATTTTCTTTAATGATCTCTTTTATATTGGCAGATAGTTCCGCAAAAGCACTTTTTGATATCTATTGTAAATCATGCCATATAACCACAAAGCCAGTTAATAAAAATTCTTTAAAAGCCCCTCCTATAATGGGGGTTATGTTTCATGTTAAAGAGGTTTACCCAAACAAAAAAGAAGCCATAAAATTTATCGTCGATTATGTAAAAGCTCCCTCTTTTGAAAAAGCTTTATGTTCCTCTGTTAAAAGATTTGGTTTAATGCCGGCTATTAATATTTCTGATAGAAAATTAAAGAAAATAGCTAAATATATCTATGAAAATTTTCCGCCAAAAGGTTTTAAACATCCTCAAAACAAAAAAGTAAAATGAAAATTATCCTAACTCTTTTTTTATTACTTAACTTTTCTGCGGCACTAACATTAAAAGAATCGATAAATTTAGCTTTGAAAAATAGCCCATTGCTTGAGAGCAAAAGGCTCTTGGCTAAAGCCAAATCACATCAAAAAAGAGCAGTTTATTTAAAAAGTTTTGGAAAAATATCGATTGAAGGCTCTTATAGCCGATATAACATTCCTCACACCCTAAAACCCCTAACTCCACCCATTGATCCAAATATCACTATATCAAAAGATATCTATTCTTTAGGCGCCACTTATAAGGTATATCTATTTAGAGGCTTTTTGGATCTAATCACGATAGATATAGCTAAATTGTCTAAAAAGGAAGAAGATATATCTTATACGTTATCTAAAGAAGAACTAATTTATAACATTAAGGCTTTATATTTTAAAGGATTGTCCCTCAAAAAAGAGCTATATTATCTCAACTCTTATAAAAAAGCTCTTGAAGCTCTTAATAAAAAAATAAATAATGAGTTTAAACTCGGTAAAAAAGCATATATAGACGTTTTAAAAATAAAAAGTTCCCTTTTAGAAGCAAAAAGCAAGATAGTTTACGTTCAAAATTTCATAAAATCCGTTAAAAACGAACTTGCCTTAACGATAGGCATAAAAAAATTTAACGAATTTAAAGAAGATATAGAGTATTTGAAAAAAAGCAAATATCCGCCGCTAATAATCAAAAAAGCAAATATTAATCTAAAAAAAGCCCAAAAAGAGATAAAAAAAGCAAAAGCTTTATACTATCCAAAAATAGCTTTTCAAAGCTATTACGGGAAAAATTTTGCAAACTCCGAAGAAGAAGAGATTTGGCAAAGCTCTTTTTTAATTAGTTACAATATCTTTGATTTCGGATATAAAAGCGAGCAGTTGCAAAAGAGTAAAATATTAAAACTTTCTGCGGAAAAAAAATTATTGGATACAAAAAATAGATTGAAAATCAAAATCGATGAGACGAAATTACAGATCGAATCTTTAAAAGAAAAACTCAAATCCTTAAAAGCAAATCTAAAATACCTAAAAAAGATAAAAGAGGCAGAAAAGATCAAATATGAAAATCAATCAAGCGATATAAGCGACTATTTAAGTGCATTAGCAAAATACGAACATGCCAAAAGCGATATCGAAAAAACCAAATACGATATATACACCAAATTGGCTTATCTAAACTATTTAAAGGCTGACGGAAGATGAAAAAACTACTAATATCCATTTTATTAATAGCTGCAATAATCGGGGCAGGGTATATAGTGGCAGAAAAAAAAGCGCAAATAGACTCTTTGCCTACTCCAAAGATAAATCCAATCACGATAAAAATAGAAAAACCAAAACCTATGCAAATCGATCAAACTATTGATTTTATAGGCAAATACTACTCTTTGGATAGAGCCTTGATAGCAACCAAATTTGCCGGTTTTATAAAAAAGATATATGTTAAAGAGGGCGATACCGTAAAAAAAGGAGAACCTCTTATAAAAGTCGACGATAGCGAATTAGAGCTTGCGATAAAAAGTTTAAAAAATAAAATAGTCTCCCTAAACTTCGAAATAAACTCTAAGGAGACTGAAGTAAAATCGGCATTATACGAAGCAAAAGTTTATAAAAAAATTTTTCAAAGAGACCAAAAATTATTTAAAGCCGGAGTATTGGCAAAAGAGAAATTAGAGATATCAAAAACCATCTATCTAAACAAGTTGGCAAAAGCAAAATTGGCCCAATCGGCCTTAAAATCAAAAATAAAATCTTTAGATAATTTAAAACTTGAATTAAAAAACAAAATCAAACTAATGGATTATGTCTATATAAAATCCCCTTTTAACGCAACGATAGAAAAGATATATATAAAAGAAGGAAGTTTTGCTCCGGTTGGAAAGCAGATCATGTCGATACTTTCTAATAACTGGTGCGTAGATATTGAGTTTAACGAAAAAATAGAAAAAGAGTCGATAGCTTTAATAAATGGGGAAAAATATAGTTTAGAAATATTACCTTATTCAAAAAACGGATTAAAAGTTGCAAGAGTAAAAACAAAAAAACTCTCCTATCCGAACAACTCTTTTATTGAGATAAAAATTATTCAAAAAAGTAAAAAAGGTTTTGCTTTACCTATTTCTTCATTATACGAAAAAGACAATCAATATTTTGTTTTTATATATAAAAATAAAAGATTTTATCCAAAAAAAATCGAAATATTAGCTCAAAACAAAAAATATTTTATACCAAAACCCTCTATTAAAGAGTGGGTAGCTGTGGGCTCAAACGATAAACTTTCAAAACTTTTTTTCACAAAAAACACAAAGGTGATAAGTGAATAACAATTTCATAGATAAAATCTTAAAAAGACCATATACCATTATATCTTTTTTAGGTATATTTTTATTTTTGGGAATTTACGGTTACAATTTTTTAGATAGAAAACTTTTCCCAGATTCAAACAGACCGGAAATCGCGGTTGTTGTAGTTTGGCCTGGAGCCGGCGCAAAAGATATAGCTTCAAACGTGGCTGTTATTATAGAAAAAGAGCTTTATACTCTTGATAAAGTAAGAAGAGTTTATTCAAATACGATAGACGAAGTAAGCGTAATTAGGGCAGAATTTGAATATGAAAAAGATATCGACTCTGCTGCAAATGAAGTTTCAACCTCCTTAACAAAAATAAAGTCCCTCCTTCCTAAAAGCATAGAGGAGCCCCAAATTTATAAAATCACAGCGGCAACACCTCCTATAATCACCATCGGCGTAAGCTCAAAAACTCCAGATCAAGACTTATCATCATTAAGAGAGCTTTTGGAAAACCAAATAAAAAATGAACTTTTAATGGTAAAAGGGGTGGCAAACGTAGAAGTTTTTGGAGGATATAAAAAAGAGATCATCATAAAAATCGATAAAAACAAAATAGACAAATTAAATTTATCATTATCAAAAATTTTAAAAACTTTACAAGATAACGACAAAGATTACGCAATAGGTTTTTTAGACGTAGATAGGGGAAGGTTTCTTATAAAAAGCAAAAATAAAAAAAAGAGTATCGAAGAAATAAAAAATATTTTTATCGCAAATAATATATATCTCAAAGATATCGCTCAAATATTTTATTCCCATTATGAAAATAGTGCCCTATATTACGGAAACGGTAAAAAATCGATAGCTCTATCGGTTCAAAGAGGTATTGACGCGGACGTCGTAAAAACAATACAAAATGTTGAAAAAAAGATCGAAAAACTAAAACTAAAATACCAAAATTTAAGCTTTCAAATTACCGATACGCAACAAGACACTATAATTTTAAGTATTAAAAATATGTTCGAATCTTTAAGAGACGCCATATTAATGTCAACTATCGTCGCTTTTTTCTTTCTGGCGTCCTTTAGGCAAGTATTAGTAGTTTTATTTACTATACCGCTTGTTTACGCATCTACCGTAAGCGGAATGTATCTACTAGATATAGAGTTTAGTGTAGTAACCTTAACGGCTATTATTTTGGCTTTAGGACTGCTACTTGATGATGCGGTCGTAGTAATGGAAAATATAGAAAGACATTATAAAGAGTTAAACAAGCCTATAGAAAAAGCGGTTTTAGAAGGAACAAAAGAGATAATGTTTGCTGATCTTTCAGGCACGATCACAACTATGGCGGCACTTTTTCCTATAATGTTTGTGGGGGACTATCCACAAACAATCTTTAGACCCTTAGTTTCCACTCTTTTAATAGCACTAGCAGCATCTTATATTATTTCAATTACGACGGTTCCTTTACTTAGTTTAAAATTTTTGGCTATAAAAAATAGATATATTCTCGCTTTTGAAAAAAAATTTGAAACTATTAGCAACTCTTTTAACAATTTTGCGAGAGATTTTTTTAAAAAACTTGCTCTATTGGCTATGGAAAGTAAAAAAGTATCTTTTTTATATTTTTCTATTTTGATATTTTTATTCGTTATATCGGCAAAAATAATAATGCCGATCGTAGGCCAGGAGCTAATGCCTCCTATGGATACAGGAATAATTATGATAGAAGTTAAAATGGATAGTAATTTACCAATTGCAAAAAGCGAAGAGACTTTGAAAAAAATTAATAAAATTCTTTATAAAAGCGATAAACTCCTAAGAGTTAGCGCGTCTATAGGAAGTGAACCCGGAGTTTTAAGCATAGGAAGCGGAAGTTCTATAGACACCATCTCCATTACCGCCTCTTACGTAGATAGATTTAGTAGAAAAAAGAGTATCTGGGAAATTGAGGAAGAATTAAGAAAAGAGATCTCAAAACTTCCCAATATAAAATATTTTACCGTTTTTGATTACGGAGCCACGGCTCTTTCTTCTATCAGAGGAAATATCGACGTTATGCTAAGTGCAGAGGATTTTAACTCTTTAAAAAACGCTTCTGATAAAATATATGAAGTTATGCTAAATACCAAAGGTTTAACAAATATAGCAAAATCCTGGGAAATGGATAAAATAGTATATGAATACGAAATAGACGAAAAAAGAGCAAAATTATACAATATCTCGGTAAAGGATATAGCCGATCAGTTAAAATTTTATCTAAAAGGCGCTTTTGTAGCTTCAAAATCCGTAAATAATTCTCAAGATATAAAAATAAGAATATGGGGAGACAACAAAAAAGAGTTAAAAAATTTTCTTATCGATACTCCTAAAGGAAAAATACCATTAAACTATTTTATAAAAATCAAAAAAAAGATCGAACCAAGCTCCATTACAAGAGAAGAGTTAAAATATACCATAAATATCTACGGTTTTAGGGAAAAAGCGGCAATTAGCCATATAATGGAAAATTTTAACAACGAATTTAAAAAAATATCCCTAAACAACGTATCCCTAAAACAGACCGGAGATATAGCTCAATTTGAAGATTCCGCAAAAAGAATGATAAAAGCCGTTGTTTTCGGCGTTTTGCTAATTTTTATAGTTCTGGTTCCTATGTTTAACTCTTTTAGAGCTCCTCTTTTAATAATATTTTCCATTCCCCTAACTTTAATAGGAGCAGCATGGATACTGCTTTTATTAGATTATCATACCTCAATGCCAGCGATGATGGGTTTTATTCTTTTAAGCGGTATAATAGTAAACAACGCAATCCTTTTAATAGAATTTGCGCTAAATAAAATAAAAAAAGGACTAACTCCAAAAGATGCGATGATAGAAAGCATCCATATAAGAACAAGACCCGTCTTAATGACCGCGTTTGCAACAACCGCGGGTATGATCCCCGTTGCTTTTGGATGGGCCGTGGGACTTGAAAGATTGGCTCCGTTAGGCGCTGTCGCTATCGGCGGACTAATAGTTGGGACATTTTTGACTTTGGTTTTCATACCTATCGTTTTTAGCTGGATATATAGAAGATAATCTATAAAATTGAGGTGGCAAATGGATGCTATAAAACAGCAGCAAAATGAGTTAAATGATTTTTTTATGTATATGGAATTATCCAAACTTCAAAAAGATACAAAAAATAGAAAAATTCTCCAAGATATCGCTTTGCAGGAAAAAGAGCATTATGAGTTTTGGAAAAGCATAACGGGTAAAGAGTTAAAACCTCAAAAATTGTTAATTATGTTTTATATATTTTTAGCAAAAATCTTTGGCCTCTCTTTTGTTTTGAAATATCTCGAAAAAAAAGAGCAAAAAGCTCAAGAGTTTTATAAAAAGCTGATCTTAAAATATCCAAAAGCCAAAAAAATTTATGATGAAGAAAAAATTCATGAGATAAAACTATTAGATATGCTAAATGATCAAAAACTATTATACGCTGGTGCTATCGTGCTGGGTATGAACGACGCTCTTGTTGAGTTAACGGGAACATTAACGGGAGTCGCCTTAGCCTTTGATAACTCTAAATATGTTGGTATTACCGGTATTATCATGGGAATTGCCGCTTCCTTATCAATGGCCGCAAGCGCATATTTAGAATCAAAAGAGAATAAAACAAAAAATGTCAATCCCAAAAAATATGCGCTATATACCGCTATTTCATATATTCTTACCACATTTATTTTAGTCTTTCCCTTCTTTTTATTTGAAAAAGCAAAAGAGGCTTTGATATTGATGTTTTTGGGAGCTATATTTTCTATAATTATTTATAA